>JAICZO010000248.1 GCA_029057255.1 Muribaculaceae bacterium
TCATAAAGCGCGCCAACCGCTATTTCCCCGAGATGGCACAGATACTGAAGGCCAACGGCGTGCCCGAGGACCTGCTCTATCTCGCATGCGTCGAGTCGTCGCTCAACCCGCGTGCCTATTCGCCCGCCAAGGCGGCCGGATTCTGGCAGTTTATCGCCTCGGCCGCCAAGGAGTACGGACTCGAAGTCAACGACGAAGTCGACGAGCGATACAACATCGAGAAGGCCACAGCCGCAGCAGCCCGCTACCTCAAGAGGGCGTACAACAAGTATGGCGACTGGCCCACGGCAATGGCGTCGTACAACGGCGGCATGACACGCATATCCAAGGCTCTCGACACCCAGGGCGCCGATACCTCGCTCGACCTCTATCTGGTCGAGGAGACAACCCGCTACCCCTACCGCATAATGGCCATGAAGCTGCTGCTCGAGAATCCGTCGCGCTACGGCTTCCACCTGCGCGACGACCAGCTCTATCAGCCCCGCCGCTACCGCACCGTAGAGGTGAACGGACCTGTCGAGAGCTGGCCCGAGTGGGCGAAAAAGCAGGGCATAAACTATGCTATCCTGCGCGACGAGAATCCCTGGATACGCTCCACTTCGCTCACCAACAAGACCCGTAAGACATACAAGGTGCGCATCCCCACCGCCGAGAGTCTCTCGCGCCGCAAGGCAGGCATCAAGACCTTCAACACCAAGTGGACTGACCGCTGAAAACGACATCTCTCATTCGACTCTCTCCACGACAACCATCTGACCTGTACATGACCAAACCAATCTCTGACATACCTGCAGTCGCTGACGACGGTACTACCGGAAAAATAATAGTGACCGGAGCGCGCGTCAACAATCTCAAGAACATCGACGTCGAGATTCCTCATAACCGTCTCACTGTCATCACCGGACTGTCAGGCTCCGGCAAATCGTCGCTCGCCTTCGACACTATCTTTGCCGAGGGGCAACGCCGCTATATCGAGACTTTCTCGGCCTATGCCCGCAATATGCTCGGCAATCTCGAGCGCCCCGACGTCGACAGCATAACGGGTCTGTGCCCCGTCATCGCCATAGAGCAGAAGACCGTCAACCGCAACCCGCGAAGCACCATCGGCACCACCACGGAAGTGTACGACTTCCTGCGCCTGCTCTTCGCGCGGGTCGGACATGCCCGCAGCTACCTGTCGGGCGAGGAAATGGTCAAGTATACCGACGAGAAGATTGTCGACCTTATAATAAAGAAGTACGACGGCCGTAAGATATATATCCTCGCTCCTCTTGTCAAGAACCGAAAGGGCCACTACAAGGAGCTGTTCGAGCAGCTGACGAAGAAGGGATTCCTCAACGTGAGGGTCGACGGCGAGCTGATGGAGATAAGCCGCGGCATGCGTCTCGACCGCTACCGCAACCACAGCATCGAGCTTGTCATCGACCGCATCAAGGTGTCGGAGAAGGATGCCGGGCGCCTGTTGGCGTCGGTGGAGAACGCTCTCGTGCAGGGCGACAAGGAGATGATGGTCTACGATGTGGAGAGCGACTCCGCATCGTACTACAGCCAGGAGCTTATGGACCCCGCCACCGGCATTTCATATCACGACCCGGCGCCGCACAACTTCTCGTTCAACTCGCCCCAGGGCGCCTGCCCGCGCTGCAAAGGCCTCGGCTATGTCAACCTCATCGACCGTGCCAAGATTGTGCCCGACGAGAAGCTGTCGATTCACGGCGGAGCGCTCGTGCCTCTGGGCAAGTACCGCGACAATGTGCTCTTCATGCAGATACGTGCCATCCTCGAGAGTCACGGCTTCACCCTCAAGACGCCCTTCTGCGAGCTGTCGGACGAGGCCGTCGACGAGATTTTCAACGGCACGACGTCGGTGCCGCGCCTTGCCGACAGCACAGCGTCGTCGCTCGACTTCTTCCGGTCGTTCGACGGCATCGTCAAGTTTATCGAGACACAGACCGACGAGGATGCGGGCTACCGCGAGCGCAAGTGGAGCGGGCAGTTCTTCTCCCGCTGCACGTGCCCCGAGTGCAACGGCGACCGTCTCAACCGCGAGGCCCTGCATTTCTTTGTTGACGGCAGGAACATCGCCGAGCTGTGCCGCCTCGACATAGGCGAGCTGGTGCAGTGGGCCGATAGCGTGTCGGAGCGTCTGCCTGAACGCGACCGCAAGATAGCAGCCGAAATCATCAAGGAGATAGCCACGCGCCTCCACTTCCTCGTCGACGTCGGCCTCGACTACCTGCAGCTCAACCGCAACTCGGCCACTCTGTCGGGCGGCGAGAGCCAGCGCATACGTCTGGCCACACAGATGGGGTCGGAGCTTGTCAACGTGCTCTATATCCTCGACGAGCCGTCGATAGGCCTTCATCAGCGCGACAACCACCGCCTTATCGCATCGCTCGAGCGTCTGCGCGACGCATTGAACACCGTCGTCGTGGTCGAGCATGACAAGGACATAATGCTGCAGGCCGACTATATCGTCGACATCGGCCCCGGCGCCGGACGCAAGGGTGGGGAAGTGGTCTTCCAGGGTACGCCCGCCGAGATGCTGGCCACCGATACCGTCACTGCGCGCTACCTCAACGGCAAGGACGAGATAGCGCCTCCCGAAGTGCGCCGCAAGGGCAACGGCAAGACCATACGCATCGAAGG
>JAICZO010000249.1 GCA_029057255.1 Muribaculaceae bacterium
CGCCGCCCTTGCGCTGGTGCTGTATCTGACGTCGTCGCGCGGCCCCAAGTTCTTCCGCCGCCACTCCGAGCTTATGGCCGAGCTGTCGGTCAGAGACGGCTTTATCGGGGTTGACCTTTCTCCGGCCAAGTATATCGGACAGCTTGCCAGGACAGTCACCGTGCTGCGCCCCGCGGGCAAGGTCGAGATCGGAGGACACGTCTACGACGCCGTATCCACCGGTGAGTTCATAGCCCCCGACAAGGAAGTGAAAGTAGTGAAGTACGAGAACGCACAGCTCTATGTCGAATCACATCAATGATATGGAAAAGAAATATATAGGAATCATACCGGCGCGCTACGCTTCGACGCGCTTCCCCGGCAAACCGCTGGCACGCCTCGGCGGCATGACGATGATCGAACGTGTCTACCGCCGCGTCGCCGACATTCTCACCGATGTCGCTGTGGCTACAGATGACAGCCGCATATACGATGCTGTCGAGGCTTTCGGCGGCAGGGTGGTGATGACATCGACCGAGCACCGCAGCGGCACCGACCGCTGCCTCGAGGCTTTCCGCAGCCTCGGCAGCGACGCCGATGTGGTAATCAATATCCAGGGCGACGAGCCTTTCATCGCCAAGTCGCAGATAGAGTCGCTGAAGGCATGTTTCGACGACGATGCGGTGCAGCTTGCCTCGCTCGCACGCCCCTTCGACCCTGCCCGCGGCTTCGAGGCGCTCTTCGACCCCAACAGTGTCAAGGTGGTGATGGACAGTGCCATGAACGCGCTCTATTTCTCAAGGTCTATCATCCCCTATGTGCGCGGCCACGAGTGGCAGCAGTGGGTCGACAAGGCTCGCTTCCACACTCATGTGGGGCTTTACGGCTACCGCGCCGAGACTCTTGCCGAGATATGCGCCCTCCCTCAGAGCGAGCTCGAAATCGCCGAGTCGCTCGAGCAGCTGCGCTGGCTCCAGGCCGGATACAGGATACGCATGGCGCTGACGTCGGAGCCTAACTTCGGCATCGACACGCCGGCCGACCTCGAGGCTGCCGAGAAATATCTTAAGGAGAACCCCGCATGAAACGCACAGCACCACCGGTACGGCCTTTCGCGCCGATGACCATCCCCGGCGAGACGGTCGAAGTCCTCTCCAATGGCCTGACCTTCCACCGCTTCAGCGGAGGTGACCAGCCTGTGTGCCGCCTGTCGCTGTTCTTCGAGGGAGGGCAGAGCGAGCTTGGCAATGACTTCGCCGGGCGTCTTGCGCTTGCGTCTTTGGCCGAGGGGTCGACAGGCTATCCGACCGAGGATATGGCCGACCGCCTTGACTTCAACGGCGTGCGTGTCGGCAGCTCGGCTCACGGCCACTACAGCTCGCTGTCGCTGGCTATGCTCTGCGACAAGATGCCTGCCGTGCTCCCCGTCGTCACCGACATGCTCCGCTCGCCGCTCTATCCCGAGGAGCGTCTTGCCACGGCCGCTCTCAGGGAGAAAGCGCGCATCGAGTCCCTCTGCCACGAGGTGGCGGCCATCGCCGACGAGTCGTTCGGCTGGCAGATTATGGGAGAGAAGCACCCCCTTGCGCACTGTGTGACCGACAGCGACATCGAGAGCCTCAGCCGCGATGCCGTGTTGAACATCCACCGCCGCATGATGTGCCCGTCGAGGGCTCACGCTTTTTTCTCCGGCCTTCTCGACGACAGGCTCGTGGCGGATGTCAGAGCCTTTCTGGAGTCTATGCCCTCGTCGGGTGCCGAGCCTTACGGCTGCGAGATACTGCCTTTCACCGCGGCAGCGCCGGGTACGGTTGTCGAGTGTGACAGCCCCGAGACCATGCAGTGCGCCATCGTGACCGGTATGCCCGCCATAGGCCGCGACAATGCCGACTACATCCCGCTCCGCCTTGCCGTCATGGCTCTCGGCGGATACTTCGGCAGCCGCCTTATGACCAATATCCGCGAGGAGAAGGGTCTGACTTACGGCATCTCGGCGGCCCTGATAGGCTCGCATGAAGGGTCGTTTGTCAAGATTGCCGCGCAGTGCGACAGGTCGTATGCCGACATCGTCACCGGCGAGATTGCCGCCGAGCTCCGCCGGCTTGTCTCCGAGCCTCCCGCGGGCGACGAGCT
Organism: Muribaculaceae bacterium; assembly: GCA_029057255.1. Lineage (GTDB taxonomy): Bacteria > Bacteroidota > Bacteroidia > Bacteroidales > Muribaculaceae > CAG-873. The sequence goes on from JAICZO010000249.1 coordinate 2,113, forward strand.
GCGCAGGCTGAAGCTCTTTGCCATGACGAGTCTCGCCGAGACTCTCGACTCGCCCACGGCTGTTATGAGCTATCACTCCACAAGGTTGCTTGTCGGCATTCCTGAGGGCTACTTCGAGGCTCAGCAACGTGCCATATCGGAGCTTACGCCTGATACTGTCGCCGAGATGGCCGCCCGCTATCTCGACCCCGGCCGACTCATCACTTCCATTGCCGGAAAGTAAAGAAAAACAGCAGCGGCTGCAAGTCCCGGCGTAAGGGGGATTGCAGCCGCTGTCGTGTTATGCAGAGTT
>JAICZO010000025.1 GCA_029057255.1 Muribaculaceae bacterium
TATATATACAGTTGGCGCTGCCACACAGGGCCTTGCCAACTATCTCAAGGAAGCATTCAGCGACCTGCCCGAAATCAGCGTGGCAGTAGGCCATGACGTGCGCAACAACTCGCGCAAGTTCGCCGAAATCGTAGCCGACATCTTCTCGGCCAACGGCATCAAGGTATACCTCTTCGACAGCTTCCGTCCCACCCCCGAGCTCTCGTACGCTATCCGCAAGCTCGGCTGCCAGAGCGGCGTCAACATCACCGCCTCGCACAACCCCAAAGAATACAACGGCTACAAGGCATACTGGAGCGACGGCGCCCAGATTATCGCCCCGCACGACGTGAACATCATCGACAACGTTAACCGCATCAAGAGCGTGTCGGAAATAAAGTTCGCCGGCGACAAGAGCAAAATCCAGATTATCGGTGAAGAAATCGACCGCCAGTTCCTCGACGAGATAAAGGCACTGTCGCTCGACCCCGAAGTAATCAAGCGCCACTCCGACCTCAAGATTGTATATACTCCCATCCACGGCACAGGTGTCAAGCTCGTGCCCGACTCGCTGCGCAACTACGGCTTCACAAACATCATCCACGTGCCCGAGCAGGACATCCCCGACGGCAACTTCTCGACTGTCGACTCGCCCAACCCCGAGAACGCTTCGGCTATGGCAATGGCTATCGCCAAGGCCAAGGAAGTGGAGGCTGACCTCGTGGTGGCTTCCGACCCTGACGCCGACCGTATCGGCTGCGTTATCCGTGACAACAACGGCGAATACCAGCTCATCAACGGCAACCAGATCGTGATGATTCTCCTCAACTACATCATGCTCCGCAACCGCGAGCTCGGTCGCCTCAACGGCAACGAGTATGTAGTGAAGACCATCGTGACTACAGAGACCATCAAGGCCATCGCAGAGAACAACAACATCAAGATGTATGACTGCTACACCGGCTTCAAGTGGATTGCTTCCGTTATCCGCGACCTCGAAGGCACCGCCCGCTATCTCGGCGGCGGCGAAGAGAGCTACGGCTTCCTCGCCGAGGACTTCTGCCGCGACAAGGACTCTGTATCAGCCATCTCTCTCATGGCCGAAATATGCGCATGGGCCAAGGACCGCGGCATGGACTTCAACCAGATGCTCCAGGAGATTTACCTCAAGAACGGCTACAGCCACGAAGAAGGTATCTCGGTAGTGCGTCCCGGCAAGTCAGGCGCCGAGGAGATACAGCAGATGATGAAGAACTTCCGCTCCAATCCTCCCAAGCAGATCGGCGGCAGCGACGTTGTCATGGTCAAGGACTATGCCGACCTCAACTGCACAATGCGCCCCGACGGCATCGTCAACAAGATGGATTACCCCACAACATCGAACGTGCTCCAGTACTTCACTGCCGACGGCACAAAGATTTCGATCCGTCCCTCAGGAACAGAGCCCAAGATCAAGTTCTACATCGAAGTGCATGACACCATGTACAAGCTCGAGGACTACGACCGCTGCAACCGTGACGCGGCCGCCAAGATCGAACGCATCAAGAAGGACCTCGGCATCTGACCGATAGTCATCCGATAACACATCCGGCCTGTCGAACGGTGCTGTCATAGTCCCGTCGCAGGCCGGATTTTTTTGCCGGCTGTGCCAAACAGTCCGGAAGCTCTTGCTGTTTATTTTATATGAATGGACTCACTATAGGACTGTTGCTCCCCTTTGTCGGCACCACGCTCGGTGCCGCATGCGTGTTTCTGATAAAGAAACGGATGCCGCGTCGCCTTGAGAAGGCGCTGACAGGCTTCGCCGCCGGCGTCATGGTGGCGGCGTCGGTATGGTCGCTGCTCATACCGTCGATCGATATGTCGGGCGGCGAAGGTTTCATGAAAGTGCTCCCCGCCGTCGCCGGATTCGTCGCCGGCATGGCCTTTCTGTTTCTGCTTGACGTGACCGTGCCCCACAGCCATATCGAGAGCGGACTTGTCGAGGGGCCGCGCTCCCGCCTGTCGAAGACGACGAAGCTCGTCCTTGCCGTGACGCTGCACAACATACCCGAGGGCATGGCTGTCGGAGCCGTGCTCGCGGCCGCGCTCGAAGACAGCGCCGTCCTACCGATGGCTGCCGCCGTGGCGCTGTCGGCCGGCATGGCCATCCAGAATTTCCCCGAGGG
>JAICZO010000250.1 GCA_029057255.1 Muribaculaceae bacterium
GGGTTGTGAGACAAACCAGTCGGGACACTCGAACTCGTCTTCTATGGCTGTCATGTGCTCGGCTGTTATCGAGCCGGGCGCGTCTGACTGTCGTTCTGCGTCGGCGAGGGCAAAGAGGCCGTCGTCGCGCATGGCGCGGGCAGCCTTGAGGGCATTGTCTGCCGCGGCGAGCTGTTCGCGCAGTTTCTTATTGTTGGTCTTGAGTTTCTCTATGCGCTGGTCGCGTTTTCTGATTACTTCCTCGACCTGCTCCATCTGCGACTGTATCTCGGCCACGCTTTCAATAATCTTGCGGGCCTCGTCAAGCGATTTCTCGGCGGCTATGCGAGCCTCGCGCTCGGCGGCATACTGGTTCTGCATGTCGTTGTACATGGCCTGCGACATCTCCTGCTGTGTGCGGATGTCGGCAAGCTCGCCCGAGAGCTTCTGAGCCTCGGCGCGGGCTGCTTCCAGCTCGGCCGTATCGGCTGCCGCGGCGGGCTGCTCCTTGCCTTCGGCGAGAGCTTTGAGGCGCTCTATCTCGCGCGACATCTCTTCGACGACGCCGGGCTGTACGTCGGCTACTTTCAGCTTGTTGAGCAGACTGCGGTTCTCCAGCTCGAACTGCTCGCGCTCGGCCTCGACTGAGGCGAGCTGTGCCTCGAGGTCGTTGACCCTGTCGGCAAGTGCGCGGCGGCGTCGGTCGGCGCTGAGCTGCTGCTCGCGCAGGCTTGTGCGCTGCTGCTCGATCTGCTGCATGTCGGAGCGGAGACGTTCCGACTCGCGCAGGGCGTTCTCCGTGGCGCCTTTGAGCTTGGCTTCGGCATATTGCTCGGCGACGAGCATGAGGCCGCTGAGATAGTTGTCGATGTCCTTGTCGAGCGTCTCGGCAAGCAGTCGGCTCTGTGCCTCGGGGTCGACGCTCTTGGCAAGGAAGTCAGGCAGATTGCTGTTGAAGACGGCCACGACGCCCTCGAAGATGCGGGCCTTCATGGCTGTGTCTATTTCCGGCAGGGTGGGTACTTCGGTCAGTCCCTCGACGGCTTCGGATGTGTCATTGGCGATGGTCTGTGCCTCGGGAGCGTCGGCATCGTCGCATGTGTCGGCATCGTATTCGAAGTCGTTGTCGGGTCCGAACCCGAACGCGTTCTTTATAGCAGAGAAAAAACTCATTGTCAATTTTTCAGGATTCCTTGGTTGTGTTTTCAATAATGCAGGATTTCGGTTTTTCAATGATACCGAGTCCTGACCGGCCGTTGATGGCAATGTCAAGCGGACAGTCGAAAGTCACTATGCGGATGTATTCATCCTCGTAGTCAGCCGGCAGCGAGTCGAGCCATGCGCTGTCGTAGAATCCGCATCCGCCGCCCTGGTCGACAGTGAAGTAGCCCACGCCGAATGATGTCAGATTCTGGAAGAAATGCGTGCCCTGGCTCGGCTCCACGCGGTAGTTGCCGACAGATGCCTCGACGATGACGCGGGCGGCCGAGATGTCGGCCCAGCGGACGGGTATGCCGAGGGCGGAGTCGGACGAGCCCCAGCGCCCCGGCCCTATGAGGATGTATCCCTCGCCGCTTTGGCGGAATTTCTCGTTTATGGCCTGCACTTTGGGCACGACAAGTGTGTTGTTGAGCGAGTCGAATACGCCGGGCTTGACGTATACTATCGAGCGCACGCCTTCGATCATGCCGTTGCCGAGAGCCGTGGTGCTGCGGAGTATGAGCCGGCTGTCGGGGATGTCGAGCACTTCGTCGTTGACAAGGTTCTTGTTGTCGATAATCGGGCGTATCTGGAGCCAGTAGAGATGGCCTTTTATGCCGTCGGCATCGGGCTTGGGCGCGATGTTGGCGGCAAATTCTATCTCGACGGGCCGCTGCATGGCCGTCTGTCCCTCCGAGAGCATGAAGTCGAGCGCCTCGGCAAGGGGCAATGCCTTGTCGCGGAGGATGTTGGTGAATGTCACCACGCGTCGGCCACGGCCTCCTTCATAGTCTTTGAGGATGCCGTTGAGGCCGTCGAATGTCGACACCATATACCGCAGGACTCCGGTGTCGGCGAAGTCCTGTACGTTTTTCTGTACGAGGTTGGCGCCTTCGTCGGTCTCCACGGAGAAGTCGTCGGACTGTCGGAGGGCGAAGAGGCGTGTCTGTGTGTCGCGCAGAGCCAGCTCGAGCGTCGATGTCTGGAGGGCGTGCTCGGCATGGCGGGGCGAGAATCGCAGTCCGCGTCCGCCGTCGACGATATACTTGCCCAGACCTACTGCTAACTCAACGACGCCGTCTTCGGGCTGCTCGTCGCCGAGCGGGTAGTAGTTGAGCGACCGTCCGACGCCTGACAGCGACGGGAAGTAGCACTCGCCTCTGTTCTCGCCGACGACCTCCTGTATTATGACTGCCATCTTCTCCTGGTCAATGACGTTGCTTGTGGCTGTCATGTAGGATTTGCTGGCCGAGTAGAAGACTGAGGCGTAGACTCCCTTGATGGCGTCGGTGAGCCACCTGAGTCGTGCCTCGCTGTCGGTGGCGAACGGCACCATATATGTGGCGTAGATGCCTGCGAAGGGCTGGTAGTGCGAGGCCACAAGTAGGCTAGACCTGCGCACGGCGCGCGGTCGGTCTACGACCTCGAAGCTCGACATCAGATC
>JAICZO010000251.1 GCA_029057255.1 Muribaculaceae bacterium
TGCGCTTCAAGATGGACTCGAACCAACGACCCTCTGATTAACAGTCAGATGCTCTAACCGACTGAGCTATTGAAGCGGATTCTTGCATTATTAATGCCCCTCCGGGCTTTTGCGATGCAAATTTACGACATATTTCTGTACTGTGCAAATCTTTTTCTATTTTTTTTACATCATAGTGAAAAAAGAATGCAAAAATGTGTGCGGGGTAAAAATGAAAGTGCGCTACTTCACAGTAACGCACCTCCCTCATAACCAAAATTCAAGTATATTGTGAGTCTAACAAAACGTTGTTTTCCTTCAGTTGTGTTGAAAGAGCTAAAAAGCTGTGTTTTCTTTCAACACTGCAAAGTTAATAACTATTTTCTTATATTGTCTTTAAAAATATGATAATAAGTATTAATAAATATTAAACACAGCCGGAGGCTTGTCGTCTTGTTAGCTTAATGTGTTTATTTACAGGATGATGGCCTGAGTGGTTTACTTCATCTCGACGACTGTTATCTTCTTGTAGCCGAGCCTTGCCTCGAGATACTCCGCGAGTTTGTTTTTCTCGGCCTGCGAGAAGCGGTGCTCCGTGTGCACCATAGCCACGGTGGCGGTGTCGGCAGGCACGGTGTCGCCGGGCATGCTGAATACCGTAGTGGATATGCCTATGCGTTTGATGTTGGGGAAGATAACTTTTATCTCGGGGGCTATCGCCGGGGCGGCGGTAGTGGTCTCACGGCCTGCGATGACGATTCTCTCGAGCGAGTCGATGGTGCTCTGCTGTCGTGTGATGGTTGACTGTGCGATGCGGTAGATGTCGCTCACTGCGGGGCTGTAGTTGTTGTCCTGCTTGTCGACAGCGTCGGCGCCGCCCTGTATGAAGATGAGTTTCGTGCCGGCAAGACCGTAGAATTTCAGCTTCGACGACAGTGCGAGGCGCAGCGAGTCGATGGGCAGAGTCTTGCCTATCAGGGTCATAGAGAGGCATTGCTCGCCGTCTTTGGTGTAGATCTGACGGTTGAGTACCTGGGTGTCGGGGAAGTGGCACTCGTCGCGGATAAAGCGGTCGGCGTTCATGGTGTATGTGTTCTGCTTTATCATGGTGTATGTCAGATAGATACTCGGGAGCATGGTGAGGATTGCGAGCGCGTAGACTATCCTTCGCACTCTGCGGGCGCGCGAGTCGTTGACGACGTTGGTGCCTTTGTACTTCATCAGCTTGACGCCGATGAATGTGGCGAAGGCGATGTAGATGGAGTTGATGACGAAGAGGTAGGAGGCGCCGAAGAAGTAGTTGAGCTGCCATGTGGCCAGGCCGTATCCGGCGGTACACAGCGGCGGCATGAGCGCGGTGGCTATGGCGACGCCCGGCAGCACGTTTCCTTTGTTGGTGCTTCCGAGGGCTATGATGCCTGCGCCGCCGCCGACGAATCCGATCAGAACGTCGTAGATCGTAGGCGATGTGCGGGCGAGCAGCTCGCTGTGCTGCTCGTTGACGGGGGAGATGAGGAAGTATAGGGTAGAGGCGATGACAGAGAATCCGGCTGCCATGAGGAGGTTGCGGACGCATCGTTTCAGTAGCGGGAAGTCATGTATGCCTACGCCGAGGCCGATGCCGATGATAGGTCCCATGAGGGGGGATATGAGCATGGCGCCGATGATGACGGCTGTCGAGTTGGTGTTCAGTCCGAGCGAGGCTATGAGGATGGCAAGTATCAGAATGAGGATGTTGGTGCCCTTGAACGACACGCCGTCGCGGATGTTCTTCTCGGCTTGTTCCTGCGATACGAGCTGTCCCGAGAGCGAGAAGTAGCTTGCGAAGAAATCGTACATCTTTGTGGCGACCGCCGCGAATTTTTCTTTCATCTTCTTATATATATATTATGTATAAAGGACGGATGGCACGGCCATCCGTCCTTATTGTCGGTTGTTGCGGTATTATCAGATATACTTGGCGTAGTCGGCGTTGCGCATGTCTCCCGTCTCGTTGAAAGCGTTGTGGAAGGCGAATGCGGCGCGGAGGGTGTGGGGTGTCTGACCCTGTGTGCCGAGGTTGAGATAGTCCTTGAGCAGCGGGCGGTAGATGGGGTGCGCGCAGTTGTCGATGATGGTGTGTGCGCGTTCGACGGGGTCTTTGTGACGGAGGTCGGCGATACCCTGGTCGGTGATGAGGATGTCGACGGAGTGCTCGCTGTGGTCGGGGTGTGCGACCATAGGCACGATGTTGCTTATCAGGCCGCCCTTGCTGACAGAGGGGCAGGAGAATATCGACAGGTATGCGTTGCGGGTGAAGTCGCCCGAACCGCCGATACCGTTCATCATGCGTGTGCCCAGGACGTGTGTCGAGTTCACGCTGCCGAAGAGGTCGGCCTCGAGAGCGGTGTTCATGGCGATGACACCTATGCGGCGGATAACCTCGGGGTTGTTGGAGATTTCGGCCGGACGCATCAGAATCTTGTCATGGAAGAAGCTGAGGTCGGAGAAGAGTTTCTTCTCGGTGTCGTCGGTGAATGTCATCGAGCAGGTCGAGGCGAAGGTACACTTGCCTTTCTGGAGCAGGTCGAGGACGGCGTCCTGGATAACTTCGGTGTACATCATGAAGTTGGGCAGTTCCTTGCTCTCGCCGAGGTCATAG
>JAICZO010000252.1 GCA_029057255.1 Muribaculaceae bacterium
ACCCTACATCCTCCTACCAATACTATGAAAACCAAATCGCACAAACTTGCAGGTCATGCTGGTGCTGTGGCCGTCTGCTTCGGTCTGGCCGGATGCGACGATTACCTCGACATCACGCCCCCCTCGCAGGTGACCCCCGAGACCTACTTCACAACTGCCGAGCAGCTCGGTGCCTACACTATCAACTACTATAAGAGCAGTGACGTGCAGGGTAACCGCGGCAACAACGCCTTCCCTCACTTCGGCAACGGTGGCTCTGCCTATGGCTTCTTCCTTGACGACGACCAGGGCACTGACAACGAGAGCGGCACAAGCAACAAGTTCTACGACGGCGACTCCTACGTCAAAGTAGGTACAAGCGGCGGCAGCTGGAGCTTCGGCTACATCAACAACATGAACTACTTCCTCGAGACTGTCCTCCCCAAATACGAGGCCGGACAGATCCAGGGTAGCGACGAGCTTATCCGCCACTATATCGGTGAGGCTTATCTCCTCCGCGCCACAGAGTACTTCGCAAAACTGCGTTCGCTCGGTGACTTCCCCATCATCACCACCACTCTTCCCCTTGACCGCCCCGTCCTCGTAGAGGCTTCGAAGCGCGCACCCCGTAATGAAGTCGCCCGCTTCATCCTCAAGGACCTCGACGAGGCTATCAACTTCCTCAGCGACGGCAAGAACACCGGCACCGGCCGCACACGCATCACCAAGGACGTTGCCAAGCTCTTCAAGGCTCGCGTGGCTCTCTATGAGGCTACTTTCGAGAAGTACTTCGCAGGCACTCCCTTTGTTCCCGACAAAGCCGCAGGCTGGCCCGGAGCAACCAAGGACTACAATGCCGGCTTTGTATATGATAATGCTACCGAAGTAGACTTCTTCCTCACCCAGGCTCTCAGTGCCGCCAAGGAAGTCGCCGACGCACACCCCACCCTCACTTCCAACAACAAGAAGATGATCGGTGCGACCATGGACGGACTCCCCGCCAACCCCTACTATGACCTCTTCGCTTGCCAGGATCCCTCCAACCGCGACGAAGCTCTCATGTACCGTGTCTATGACATCGAAGTCGGCGGCGGTCACGCTTTCAACCAGTACATCAAGGGCGGCCGCGGCTACACACAGGAGTATGCCAACACCTTCCTCATGACCAACGGTCTGCCTATCTACGCCCCCAACAGCGGCTATGCAGGCGACGACTTCGTGGCCGACACAAAGAAGAACCGCGACTGGCGCTGGCAGCTCTTCATGAAGGCTCCCAACGAATATGTATACGAAGGCAACGAGCAGCGTGTAGGCGAAGGCAAGAAAAACAAGAAGGACAAGGAATTCAAGGCTCCCGGCCTTATCTCCGGCTCTGTTGACTTCACAACCTCCACCGGCTACACCAAAGGCAAAGGCTGGACTAAGGACGCCGGTCAGACCAAGGGCGGCTGGGACCTTACCGCCGCCATCATCTTCCGCTCGGCTGAGGCTTACCTCATCTACATGGAAGCTGCATGGGAAAAGTACGGCGACGCTCTCGACGGTGACGCATGGAAATACTGGGGCAAGCTCCGCGAACGCGCAGGTCTCCCCACCGACCCCAATGTCACCATCGCCGCTACCGACCTCGACAAGGAAGAAGAAACCTCGCATGACTTCGCTCTCTACAGCGCAGGCTCACGCATCACATCGAAGGTTCTCTACAACATCCGCCGCGAACGTCGCTGCGAGCTCATCAGCGAAGGCCTCCGCTGGGACGACCTTATCCGCTGGCGCGCTCTCGACCAGCTCAAGACAAAGCGCTACTTCATGCACGGCTGCAAGATGTACGGTCCTATGTTCGACTGGTTCAAGCAGAGCAAGCTCAAATACGACCAGCCTGACCCCAACAACAACAACGTATCGTCGCCCACTGACGTAGAAGGCGGTTTCAACGGCGATCCCAAGTATCTCTCGCTCCTCCGCGTTTCGTCGAAGAACGACTGGTACAAGAGCGGCTTCAGCTGGCGCATGGCCCACTACCTTGACCCCATCGCCGAAAGCCACTTCCTCGAAAGCTCTGCTGACGGTGCCGACGTCTCGTCGTCGCCCATCTACCAGAACCCCTACTGGAGCACAACCCACGACACCCCTGCTCAGCAGTAATATAACACACCGGCTGTCGGCCGGGCACCGGGCTTGAATCCCGGTGCCCTCCGGCAGAACCGATACTCCCTCGCTCCTCTCTTAAACAATGACTAACTTATCAACATTTTTCACAAACAAATCATTACTATGAAGAAATTCTTTATCTCCGCTATCGCAGTCCTCGGCCTCGCTGCCGCTGCAAACGCTCAGGACGCTAAGAACTTCGTCGTTAACGGCGACTTCGAAGCTGCTGGCTACGAACAGAAATCTCCCTACGGCTGGAGCCCCTGGAACGAAGTTAACGAACTCTCCAAGCTCCCCGGCTGGACACTCCGCACCGGCGGCTGCTGGAACGGCTGTATCGGTATCGTGTCAGGTGAAGAAAACGCCGGCGACGGTGAGCTCCGCCCCGAAACTGACATGAACATCCTCCACTTCCAGGGCTACAAAGACAACGGCTGGACCAAGCTCGCTGCAACCCAGGTGGTAGAAGGCCTCACTGTAGGTAACGAATACACCCTCTCGTTCCTCGTTGCTATCAGCTGGCCCGAAGGCAGCGAATGGACTCCCGAACAGAACTTCGGTTTCGTTCTCGCTGAACCTGAAGAAAAAGATGAACTCGACGGCGACGGCAACCCCACCGGCGAAAAGTACATCGGCGCCGGCAAGGAAATCGTCAACAAGAACCTCGGTGCTGAAAGCGACTTCGAAGTTTACACCGAATTCTACACCCCCTACACC
>JAICZO010000253.1 GCA_029057255.1 Muribaculaceae bacterium
GACAAAGACGAAGGTGCGGGCCGATGCTATCTCGGCGCCGAAGTCCGACATATGGTCTAGAGTCGCATACTGGTTGGCAAGCACTTCGGAGGCGAAGTTGACCTTGACATCGAGGCTGAACTCGTCATCAGGCAGGAGCATGAGCTTAGAGCCTGTCTCCGGGTCGACAACTTCGACCTTATGCTTCACATAGTAGAAGTCCTTGTCGAGAGCCTGCTCCTTGAGACCCACTTCCTCGATGGCATCAAGGAAGGGCTTGGCGCTGCCGTCGAGGATAGGAATCTCGGGACCGTCGACCTTGATGAGACAGTTGTCGACACCCTTGGCATAAAGAGCGGCCATCGCATGCTCAATGGTGCTTACAGTCACATCTCCCTTACCGACGACTGTGCCGCGCATCGTCGACACTACATTCTCGGCCACGGCGTCGATAACAGGCTGACCTTCGACGTCGGTGCGCTGGATCTTGTATCCGTGATTATCGGGAGCGGGGCAGAATGTTGCCTCGAGACGGGCTCCTGTATGAAGGCCTTTTCCGCGGAGCGTGAATTCGCCGTTTATGGTTATTTGCTTCATTGCGATGTGATGGTGATATGATGGTGGTTTTCCTTTTAATTCTTTTCCTGCAGCTGTCGCTCGAGAGCGTCGACACGCCGTAGCAGAGCCGCGAGCTGCTTCTGCGCCGCTACCATGCGGGCAAACTCGTTCATAGGCATAGCCGGGGTGCCCATTATGCGGCTGCCGTCGGCAACATTGCCGGGGATGCCGCTCTGAGCGCCGATGCTGACCCTGTCGCCCACGGTGATATGCCCGGCAAAACCTGTCTGGCCGCCGACCATACAGTTGGCGCCGATACGGGTCGAACCCGCCACTCCGGCCTGCGCCGCCATGACGGTGTCATGCCCCACTTCGACATTATGCGCAATCTGAATCAGATTGTCAAGCTTGACGCCGCGAGAGATATGGGTGCGACCCATCGTCGAGCGGTCGATAGTGGTATTGGCACCGATCTCGACATCATCGTCAATCTCAACGATGCCGAGCTGCTCTATCTTATGATATACGCCCGAGGCGTCGGGGGCGAAGCCGAATCCGTCGGCGCCTATCACAGCACCGGCATGGATGACACAACGCTTGCCTATCTTACAGCCGTAATAAATCTTGGCGCCGGGATAGACGACAGTATCGTCGCCGATCGTGACACCGTCGCCGACATAAGCCTGCGGATAGATCATCACATTGTTGCCGATGCGCGCTCCCGGAGCGATATACGCGAACGCCCCCACATAGCAGCCCTCGCCAAGAACGGCAGTGTCGGCTATGTGGCAGCCGGCCTCTATGCCCGTGGGCGCCGGACGGAGAGCCTTGGCGGCGACACCCATCAGCACTGCAAGCGCCGAGTAAGGATCGTCGACACGTATAAGCGTGGCCGACACAGGATGCTCGGCTACGAAATCACGGCGCACGAGCACTATCGACGCCCCGGTCTCATATATAT
>JAICZO010000254.1 GCA_029057255.1 Muribaculaceae bacterium
ACTGGGTCGGCATCGGCGACGGCAACCTCGGCTTCACCCTCGACGAGCTGAGCGGCCAGCCCATACCCTCGTCGCCATTCAACATCTCGTCGGTGGCCATCACCGAGCGCTTCGCACCCCTCTTCGGCGTCAACGTCACCCTCAAGAACGAGCTCCAGCTCAATGCCGAGTACCGCGACCAGCGCACCCTCACGCTCAACTCGTCGGCCGGACAGGTCGTCGAGGCATCGTCCAAGGGCATCACCGTCGGCGTCGGCTACAAGATAGTCGGCTTCAACACCATCCTGAAGATGAAAGGCTCGCAGCAGGGCGTAAGCAACGACCTGACGCTCAATGCCGACTTCTCGTTCCAGAACAACCAGGCGCTCATACGCCGCATCGAAGGCAACTACACACAGGCCACCAGCGGCACAAACACTATCAACTTCAACTTCACAGCCTCGTATATTCTGAGCAAGCGCATCACCCTCTCGGCCTATTTCGACCATCAGGTCAACTCGCCTATTGTCACCACAAGCGCCTATCCGACCACCAATTCCTCCTACGGAATATCCTGCAACCTGTCCCTCGCACGCTGATACATCACATTTTTTCTAAAAAATACACTCCGCGCATAAAATTTATCAAAAAATTTTTGGCGTGATACACTCTTTGTTGTTAACTTCGCGGTATAAATATTTGCCAGCTTAACCGGACATACCATCTGTATTATGATATTCAACTTCCGTATAGTATCTGACGAAGTCGACAATTTCAAGCGCGAAATCCAGATTGACGCTACTGCGACATTCCTCGACCTTAAGAAAGCCATCTGCGAATGCGTGGGTTATGATGCCACACAGATGAGCTCGTTTTTCCTGTGCGACCGCAACTGGGAGAAAGAGAAAGAAATAACATTCGAAGACATGGGCGCCGACGCCGATCAGGATGTCTGGCTGATGGACGAATCTGTTCTGGCTGATTTTATCGAGGACGAAGGCCAGAAGATGCTCTACGTCTTCGACTACATCACCGCGCGAATGTTCTTCATCGAG
>JAICZO010000255.1 GCA_029057255.1 Muribaculaceae bacterium
GTCGCGGAGCCGGCAAAGAGCGCCGCGGCAAGAATCAGTCGTCGTGATGATGGTGATGATGATGCTTGTGGTGCTTTTTGTGCTTCTTGTGATGCTTCTTGTGTTTGTGGTGGTGCCCGTAGTCGTCGAAGTCGTAGCGGTAGTCATGCTCGATGCCGGCGTGAGTGCGTATGGTGCCGCAGGAGGGCGCCACGATGGCGAGACATAATGTGAGGAGCAGTGCCGAAATGGCGCTGAGACGGAGGCTGTAAGTAGGCCGGAGTTTTCTCATATGCTATAAAAGTGAAGCGTGTGGTATATAGTAATACTACACGCTTCAACTGTTTTTTGTTCACTCGCCGGGGGCTTATTCTCCTTCCGGCTCGGGCTTATGCTCTGTTGTGTCAGTGTCTGTGACGTCAGTGGCGTCGACATCATCAATAGGAGGCGGAGTGACTCCGGTGTCGCGGTGTCCGAAGAGTTCGTCGGTGCGCGATGTCCAGGGGCGCGGCCCGAATATCTGCTTGACGTCATCGGTGTAGATGACTTCGCGGGTGATGAGTGTGCGGGCAAGGCGGTCGTGGCCTTCGGCATGCTGGGTGAGGATGTCCTTGGCGCGCTGGTACTGCTCCGCGATGATGCGCGATATCTACTCGTCGATGATCTTGGCGCGGTCGTCGCTATATGGGTTGTTGAACATGCCGGCCTGACCTGTCGAGTCGTAGTAGCTGAGGTTGGGCAGCCTGTCCGACATGCCGTAGTAGACTACCATCGCGTAGGCCTGCTTGGTGACACGCTCGAGGTCGTTGGCGGCGCCGGTGCTGATATGGCCGAGGAAGAGTTCTTCAGCGGCGCGGCCTCCAAGGAGCGAGCATATATCGTCGAGGAGTACCTGCGAGGGCACTATCTGGCGCTCTTCGGGGAGATACCATGCGGCGCCGAGGGCCTTGCCTCGGGGGACGATGGTGACTTTGACCAGAGGGTTGCCGTAGCGGAGATGCCATGACACAGTCGCGTGTCCGGCCTCGTGGCCGGCAATGGCGCGTGTCTCGTCGGCGGTGAGAAGCTGGT
>JAICZO010000256.1 GCA_029057255.1 Muribaculaceae bacterium
CGCTCTCGGCATATGGGGCATCACGGCGTCGCTGACTAAGAGTGTCAACATCACATCGCTGCAGCTGAGTGATGTCGACAAAGGCGACATCAACGTGACAGTGACGGCCGCCGGCACGGTGGAGTCGGCATTCGAGGAAGTCATCAACTCACCGATCACATCGCGCATACTTGAAGTGCGGCACAGCCCCGGCGACGTTGTCGAGGCCGGCACGCCCCTCATCGTGCTTGACCTTCACGAGGCGTCGGTAGCCGCGGAGAAGCAGGCCGACATGCTGCAGATGAAGCGCCTCGAGCTGGAGCGTCAGCTCACCGGCGACCGCACGGCCATATCGGAGCTTGAGATGCAGCTCAAGGTCGGCGACATGAAGGTGCGCCGTCTCGAGGCGGAGTATGCCAACGAGCGCTATCTCGACAGTATAGGCAGCGGCACCACCGACAAGGTGCGCGAGGCCGAGTTCGCCCTGCGCTCGGCGGTGCTCGAGCAGGAGCAGCTGCGCACCAAGCTCGCCAACGAGCGGGCCTCGCGCAAGGCTGCCGCCGACGTGGCCATGCTCGACCTCGAGATTATGGCCAAGGAGGCGGGCATAGCGAGCCGCACCCTCGGCGATGCCGAGATACGCTCGCCGCGCCGTGCCACCGTGACGAAAATCGCCGACAAGATAGGCAGCCAGGTCACACAGGGCCAGGAGCTGGTGTCGATAGCCGACATGGACCACTTCAAGGTCGAGGCCGAGGTGGGTGACGCCCACGGCAGCGAGGTACTTGCGGGCAACCGCGTGAGCATGCGCCTGGGCTCGCGTGTCCTCGAGGGCGCCGTGGCCACCGTATCGCCGATGTCGGCAAGCGGCGTCATACGCTTCACTGTCATGCTCGACAATGACAGCATAGCACAGCTCCGTCCCGGCATGCGCGCCGACGTCTTCGTCAGCAACGGTGTGGCGGGCGACGTGCTGCGCATCGTCAACGGCAAGTTCTACACCCGCCCGGGCAGCTACGAGCTGTATGTGCTCAATGCCGCCGGCGACGCCCTCGAGCTCCGCACCGTGCAGCTCGGCGCTGCCTCGATGGAGCATGTCGAGGTAATATCCGGACTTAGGGCCGGCGAGCGCGTGGTCGTGTCGGACATGGACCGCTTCGACGGCGCCCGCACCATCAAAGTAAAGAAGAAACAATAAACCAATAAAATCATAATCAAGGATGAAGACACTACGACATGTCTGGCGTATGATATGCCAGGACAAGCTTTTCTCGGGCATCTACATCTTCGGCACGGCGCTGGCTCTGGCGTCAGGCACGGTGCTGGCCGTGCTGATGTGGATGAAGGTTGCTCCGGTCTACCCCGAGTACAACCGCGGCCGCACGGCCTATTTCTCAAGCATCAGCGTCAAGAACGACGGTGGCTGGAGCATAGGCATGATCAACTATCCGCTTGTGCGCGACCTCTTCTACAATCTCAAGAACGCCGAGATGGTGACTGCCGTCATGGACCAATGGAACAGGCCCATGATGCAGCGTCAGATCGAGGGCATGGACTTCCCCGTGAAGATGAAGGCCACCGACGCCACTTTCTTTGACTTCTACGACTTCGATTTCCTCGCCGGAGCGCCCTATACCAAGGAGGATGTGGGCAGCGGCATGTGGTATGCGGTCATAAGCGACCGTACCGCCCGCGAGGTATTCGGCACCGACGACTACGACTCGGTAGTGGGTCAGGATGTCAAGGCCGACTTCCAGGGCTTCCGTGTTGTGGGCGTCGTGCGCGAGGGCACACCGTCCGAGAAAGCGTCCTACGCCAATATCTATGTGCCGTACACTACGCGCTGGGAGTGGGACAGGGAGTCGTGGGCGCCGCTTATCGGCAACTACGAGGTCATGATGCTCACCGACGACATCGACGCACTGCGCGAAGAGGTCAACGACTATCTGACACGTTTCAACAGCTCCAACACCGGCTACGAGGCCGGCGCATGGAGCCAGCCCGTACCGCACGAGTGGGTTGCTTTCTCCAATGTGCAGACCGAGGACTTCTCCTTGCTGAGCAAACTGCTGACACTCTTCGGCATCGTGCTCATCCTCATGCTCGTGCCGACGCTCAATCTCAGCGGCATCATATCGGGCCGCATGGAGAGCCGCATGGCCGAGATGGGAGTGCGCAAGTCCTTCGGCGCATCGCGCACCCGTCTGTTGGGCGAAGTGCTCATCGAGAACTTTGTCTTCACTGTCATAGGCGGTGCCATCGGTTTCGCCATGGCCTACTTCTTCCTCAAGTCGGGCGGCGCCGATCTCTTCGGCAAGGGCTACGACAGGGTGAGCGGCGAGATTACAAACGAGATGATTTTCTCGCCGATGATCTTTGCCATACTTCTTACGCTCTGCTTCCTGCTCAACATCATGTCGGCGATGATCCCTGCCATGCGGTCGCTCCGACGCCCTATTGTCGAATCGCTTAAAGAAATCTGACGCCATGTTTAGACTTATCTTCAAGAACCTGTGGAACCTGCGCCGCAGATATATGTGGCTGTTCATCGAACTGATAATCATCACCTGCATATCCTGGTACATCGTCGACGCGGCCGCCGTCAGCATCGCCGACAGCAAAGTGCCGACAGGATATGACTCCGACCGTCTCGCACTGCTTGAGGTCAGCAGTCTCCATCATCATGACCACCGCTACCGCGAGGACCGCACCGACTCGCTCTCGCAGGAACAGGACTACAACACCCTCCTCGGCAAGATGCGACGCCTCGACGGCGTGGAGCGCGCCTCGGTCATCCCCGACATGTATATCAACAGCTCGGGTCTTGTCATGACATCTTATAATTCGGGCAATCCGGCCGACACCCTCATCAAGTCGGTGTATCAGGTGTCGTTCTATCCCGGACAGGAGTTCTTCGAGACCTACGGCATCCGCTCGGCACCCGGCAGCCCGACGGTCGAGGAGCTGTCGGCACGCAGCTACGGGCCGTACGACCTCGTCATCACCAAGGACTATGCCGATCGCTTCTGGCCTGACGGCGACGCCGTCGGCAAGCGCTTTGTCCGTCCGTTTAACGAAGGCGACACCCTCTACTACAACATCGTCGGTGTCACCGAGGGCGTGCGCTACCTGTCGCATACCCGCACCA
>JAICZO010000257.1 GCA_029057255.1 Muribaculaceae bacterium
GATCAGAAACAGCCCTTCCATACATGTCGGCACCTCGGCTCCTTCGAGCGGGTAGCTGTCGACCATGCATTCATAGATTGAAGATGACATTGAGCGTGGGTCTATGCCGTAGCCTGAAGTGGCATTTGCCTGCGGGTCGGCATCGATGATGAGCACCTTCTTGCCCTCCGCCGCCAAAGATGCGGCGAGATTGATGGTGGTAGTGGTCTTGCCCACGCCTCCTTTCTGGTTGGCTATCGCTATGATTTTTCCCATATTATGTGCGATGTGAGAGATTAGGCCACAAAGTAACTAAAAAATCGTGAAACGCCAAAGTTTTGTTCCACGAAAAAAGAACTTATTGTTGATAACATGGGTAAGATGTTGAAAACGCTCTTGTTGTCAGAATGAGTATCCGAATGCCATGAAGGGCATTAAGTAGCCGCCGTCGTAGTGGAACTTGGCTGTGAAACCGCAGCGGAAGAGGAATCCCCGGGGGCGCTGGTAGCGGTAGCCAAGCTCAAGGAAGTAGTTGCAGTTGAATCTGTCGGGCAGCTCATTGTTTTCAACGTTGTAAGAGGGGACGATACCGGCGCCGACTTCGAGTTTGTGACGGATGCTGCCGAAGAGGCCGTTGACGCCGATAGGCATCTGTATCGCCATGTCAGACCGGGACCTGGCACATACGTCGTCGAATCTGCCGAATTCATAGCCGTATGAAAGGCCGACGCGGTAGCCGAACTTCGTGCCTTGATAGAAGCGCGCATCATAGCTGACGCCAAAGATACCGGATGTGCCGAGGAATTCAGCATAAACGCTCCCGCGAGGCCATTGGGGCTTTGCGGTCGTTTTGTTGTCTGCCGCCAGTATTGCGAGCACTGTCAGCAGTATCATCAAAGCGGAAAGGAAAAATTTCTTCATTTGTCTGATGGTATATGTGATTGGATGTATTCGACCATTTGTGCGGGTTTGCCGCAGCCGAGCATGTATTTGTCGCCGTTTTTCAGACGCACCAGAAAGCAGTCGGAGTCTTTGCCGTAGAATCCGCGATAGCGCCCGAGACCGCGCTCGCTGAACAGACCCCAAAAACCATAGTATCCGCCTGACGCACAGATTCTCACGTGGCCCGCTGCAGGCTGTCGCAGCTCGACGGACTCAACGTCGCGCAGCGCTATGCGGCGCTTCCTTAAAAGCGATACCATAGTGATGGCTTCGCTGTCGGCTGCTATAGCATACGGAGCATAGCAGAACCCGAGCAGGTTCATCAACAGCATGATGCCGAGTATGGTGAAGAATATCGGCTTTTCCGGAAGGAAAATACAGCACCCGAATACCATGAGCCCGTTGAAGAGCAATGTGAAGGCCATCGCAAAGGTACTATGGTGCGTGATTGATTTCATGTGTCAGCGGAAATGATGATTGGCTTGCAAAGTTATATATATTTTTTAAAATTTTGATGCTTTTTGATTGAAAAATGTTCGTTTGCTGTGGTGCCGGGCTTTATCGGCGGACAAGACGTGTGCCGTCGGAGTCGGATACGATGTATACCGTAGCGCCGGCAGGATTCTTCAGCTCGAGGCCCTGCAGGGTGAAGTAGCGGCGCTGCACAGCTGTGGCCGGGGCGGAGAGCGCCGTCTGCTCGCCCGCCCGTCGCTCTATGGTTAATGTCCGGCTGTCGTCGCCCTCCGTAATAGTAAGAGTGTAGGCGCCGGGGTCAAGCTCGACAGGGTGGTGGTGCGACGCGCAGCCCTCGCAATAGAG
>JAICZO010000258.1 GCA_029057255.1 Muribaculaceae bacterium
CTTGGGAGTTCGAGTTTCATCAGAGAGTAGATAGTCTTCGAAGTGGAAGAATAGATATCGATCAGGCGCTGGAAGCTCGAGAGCTGGAACTGCTCACGCGATTTCTTGTTGACGAATGTGGAGCGGTTGACCGTAAAGATGCGCTTGTGGGTGGGCAGGGGGATAGGTCCGCTCACTGCAGCGCCGGTCGACTTCACTGTCTTCACGATCTTCTCTGCAGACTTGTCTACGAGGTTGTGATCGTAAGATTTCAGTTTGATTCTAATTTTTTGGCTCATATCTTTATGAATGCGTTTATTATTTAATCAGATCAACTCGGCCCTGCACTTCTGTGAGCACGCTGCGTGCGATGCTGGGGCTTACTTCTGAGTAATGGCTGAAGCTCATTGTTGATGTTGCGCGTCCGGAAGTGATGGTACGCAGGGCTGTCACATAGCCGAACATTTCGGCGAGAGGAGCCTTGGCCTTCACGATGCGGGCACCGGAGCGGCTTGTCTCCATACCTTCTACCTGACCACGACGCTTGTTAAGGTCGCCGATAACGTCGCCCATGCTCTCTTCGGGAGTCACAACTTCGATCTTCATGATCGGCTCCATGAGCACCGGACCTGCCTTTTCGGAAGCCTTCTTGAAGGCCTGGATGGCACAGAGCTCGAATGAGAGCTGGTCGGAGTCAACGGGGTGGAAGCTACCGTCGATGAGTGTCACCTTAAGACGCTCTACGGGATAGCCGGCGAGCACACCATTCTTCATGGCTGTCTGGAAGCCCTTCTGTACGGAAGGAATGTATTCCTTGGGCACGTTGCCACCCTTTACTTCGTCTACAAACTGGAGGCTGCCCTCGAAATCGTCGTCGGCGGGTTCTACGCGAACGATGATGTCGGCATACTTACCACGACCACCGGTCTGCTTCTTGAATGTCTCGCGAAGCTCAACGGGCTTGGTGATTGCTTCCTTATAGGTAACCTGGGGACGGCCCTGATTACATTCCACCTTGAATTCACGACGCAGACGGTCGATGATGATATCGAGGTGAAGCTCACCCATACCGGAGATAACGGTCTGGCCGGTCTCCTCGTTGGTCTCAACGCGGAATGTGGGG
>JAICZO010000259.1 GCA_029057255.1 Muribaculaceae bacterium
GGTCACCGTCGTGGCGACGTCCGGCACGCACATACGACTGCTCGAGGAATGTGACGTACTGCTCGGGGGTGAGGATAGCTTTTACTTCCTTGAGGTAGCTCTCCTTGCAGCCCTTACGCTTTTCGCAGGCTTCTTTGGCAGCGGTCTTGCGGGCTTCCTTGCAGGCATTCTGACATTCTTTTTTCTCGGCACGGTTCTTCTCGCCAAGGGCCTTGAGCTGTGTCTTCTGAGCGTCGGTCAGGTTGAGGCCGTCGAAGGGGCATGCAGCCTTGCACTCACGGTTTGCGCAGCGGTTATCGTCGCATTTTTTCTCGGTGCATTTCTGACGGTCGCAGTTTTCTTTGGGGCACTGGGCAGAAGCTACAGACATACCGGCTGCTACAACGAGGGCGAGGGCTAAAAGTTTCTTTTTCATCATCAATTATAGTCTATTTTGTTAGTATTATTATTTGTTTCTGATGCTTTGACGCTGAAAAAGAGAAAACGTTTATCGGGTGTGTGGCTTTTAACTGCTTTTTAACTCATTTTATAAAAAAGCAAAAAAGCAGCGGCGTCACATCAAACCCTCGTCGTGCATCGACAGATAGTCGCTGTGACCTATTATGATATGGTCGAGCACGCGCATGTCGAGCAGGCGCGCGGCCTCGCTGATTTTCTTTGTCAGTGCCACATCCTGGGTGCTTGCCTTGAGCTGCCCCGAGGGGTGGTTATGGAAGAGCATGATGGCGGCGGAGTTGAGGACGAGGGCTTCGCGGAGCACTATCTTGGGGTCGACGGCGGTCATGGTCAGTCCGCCCTGCCCTATGCGGCGCTCTCCGGCGACGTGAAGGCTGTTGTCGAGATACAGCGCCCAGAACTCCTCGTGGTCGAGATTGTAGAGGTGTCGGTTCATATACTCGTATGCCGCGCGCGAGTCGGTCATTGCCTTGCGCTCGGCACTGACGGCATCGGCGGCGGCGCGCACGCCGAGTTCGATGCCGGCGAGGAGTGTCAGGGCCTTGGCAGGGCCTATGCCTTTGTGGGATTTTATGAACTCGCGCGCTCCCATGCGTGCGATTTCGCTCAGATGACTGCCGTGCGCACCGAGAATCTCGTCGCACAGCGCCACGACACCCTTGCCCCGGATGCCGGTGCCGAAGACTATGGCCATCAGCTCGGTGTCGGAGAGAGCCTTCATGCCGAGGCGCAGTGCTTTCTCGCGGGGGCGCTCCTGCTCGGGCAGGTCGGCGATGAGACGTGCGTCGGGGCTGTTCATAGTCACTTGCCTTTGCGGATTGATATTTCCTCGTCGATGTCGCGGCCGCGGCCAAGCAGAATCCTGGTCACAAAGGCTCTGATGAATCCGGCACCGTAGCCGCACAGCTGTATGGCGGCGGCGGGCACTGCAAGCAGCGCTATGCGCAGGGAGCGGGTGGCGGCAAGGGCGCCGGCGAAGACGGCGACGAAGTAGAGTGCGGGGGGCAGCAGCCACCACGGCGAGACCAGCACGGCAAGAAGCACCGACAGCAGCAGGCCGACCACGAAAAGGGCGGGCAGCACGTGCACGAGCTTGAGCGAGCCGGGATACAGCAGCTTGAGGGTGATGCGCGACATGCCGAAGACGTAGACCTGGCGGAAGAAACGGCGGAAGTCGACGCGGCGCTTGTGCCACACGCAGGCGGGGCGCACCAGGCCGATAGAGAATCCGGCGTTGCGGATGCGGGTGCTCATGTCGATGTCCTCGGAGAACATCTCGCGGAAACCGCCTACGCGCCTGTAGACGTCGCGGCTGAAGCCCATGTTGAATGTGCGGGGGGTGAATTTCTCGAGCCTCACCTTGCCGCCGCGTATGCCTCCGGTGGTGAGGAAGGATGTCATCGAGTAGTTGATGGCCTTCTGCGTGTCGCTGAAGGACTCATGCGCCGCATCGGGGCCGCCGAAGCAGTCGAGGGGGGCGGCGTCGAGCTCGCGGGCGAGGGTCTCGAAGTATGCCGGGGGGATGACGCAGTCGGAATCGAAGAAGATGAAGTAGTCGCCCGAGGCGCGGTCGAGTCCGTAGTTGCGCGCTATCGAGCGGCCTTCGTTGTCCTTGAAGTAGTACCTGACGTCAAGGCCGCGGCTGCGGTATCGCTCGGCGATGTCGGCGCACGGCACCGTGGAGCCGTCCTCGACAAGGACGAGCTCGAAGTCCCGGGAGGTCTGTGCGAGCAGGCTCGAGCACAGGTCCTCGACTTCGGCAGGGCGGTTGTAGACCGGCACTATGACCGAGAAACGCGGTGCCATCAGCTCATGCGGTTTTTATAGTCCTCATATCCGAAGCGGCGCAGGTACTCGCAGGTGCCGTCGGCGCGCTCGAGCACCATGTCGGGGTGATGCACGCCGTTGAACATCGTAGTCTTGACCGTCGTGTAGTGGTTCATGTCCTTGAGCGTTATGCGGTCGCCCGGCTCGAGGGGACGGGCGAAGTAATAGTCGCCCTTGAAGTCGCCGCTGAGGCATGAGTTGCCGCCCAGGCGCCACGGAGCGAGGCCGTCGGCAGGCTCGCAGCTCTCGGCCACGGCGGGCAGGTATGGCATCTCGAGGGTGTCGGGCATATGGCAGGCGAACGACACGTCGAGTATCGCTGTCGGTATGCCTCGGTCGACCACGACGTCGACCACCGAGCTGACAAGGTCGCCGGTCTGCCATGTGAAGGCGCTGCCCGGCTCGAGGATTACTTTCAGGCCGGGGTAGCGGCTACGGAATGCGCGGATGATGTCGACGAGGCGGTCGGTGTCATAGTCCTTGCGCGTCATCAGATGTCCGCCGCCCATATTGACCCACTTCAGCTCCGGCAGCAGGTGGCCGAAGTCACGCTCGAAAGTCTCGAGCACCTTCTCGAGGTCCTCGGGACCGGACTCGCACAGGGCATGGAAGTGCAGGCCGTCGACCCCTTCGGGGAGTCCGTCGGCGAGGTCTTCCTTGCCGACGCCGAAGCGCGAGCCGGGCAGCGCGGGGTTGTAGAGGTCGGTCTCGATGACCGAGCAGCGGGGGTTGACCCTCAGGCCCACCGACACTCCGGCGCTGCGTGCACGCTCGCCGTAGCGCTTGAGCTGACCGAGGGAGTTGAATGTTATGTGAGTGCTGTGGGCGATGAAAGTGTCGATGTTGGAGTCGGTATAAGCCGGCGTGTAGCTGTGTATCTCGCCGCCGAGATTCTCGGCACCGAGGAGCAGCTCGTTGACCGAGCTTGCCGTGCAGTTGCGGCAGTATTCCTTAATAATAGGGAAGGTGCGCCACAGGGCGTTGGCCTTGAAGGCCATGATAATCTCGGCGCCGCTCCGGCGGGCGACGTCGGAGATTAGCTCGAGATTCGCACGCAGGCGATTCTCGTATACGATAAAGAACGGAGTAGGCAGTTGCTGTGCTGTCATGAGTGCTAACTGAGTATTTTGAAACGTGCGAATTTGAGCAGTAGTGTGCGGCGCTGCCCGTCGCCCGAGAATTCGACGACGATACGGTCGTCGGTGCGTGATGTGTCGACCTGACGGATGACGCCGAGGCCGAAGTTGGGGTGCTCGATGCGCTGCCCTTCCGACAGCTCGGCGGCTCCGTGTGTCGAGAATCCGCCGGGAGCCACGGGCGCCTGTGCCTTGGGCTTGGGTGCGTCGGTGGCGGCGCGGCGCAGGGCGGGCGGTATGGCCGACGCGGGCTGCGGGCGCGAGACGGTAGCGTCGGCGAACGACGACGTCGTCGACGACAAAGTCATGCCCGGGGCCGGTCGCGGCGCGCCCTCGAGCGACGAGCCTGTCATGAGGCGCAGGTATTTGGGTGATATGTCGCGCAGGAATCGCGAGGGGAAGGTCTGCTCGGTCTTGCCGTTGACGGTGCGTTTGCGGGCATAGCTGACCATGCAGAAACGCTTGGCGCGGGTTATGGCCACGTACATCAGTCGGCGCTCCTCCTCTATCTCGCGGGCGCTGTGGGCGCTCATGGCCGAGGGGAGCAGGTTCTCCTCCACTCCGACCACAAACACACCCTCGAACTCAAGACCCTTGGCCGAGTGTATCGTCATCAGAGTCACGCCGTCGCCGTCCGCGGTCTCGGTGTCCTGGTCGGTCAGCAACGATACTTCGGCGAGGAAGTCCGACATGCCGGCAGCCTCCTCGCCGCGCGTCTCGCGTGCGGTCTCGGTGAAGTGGTCGACGGCTTTGAGCAGCTCGAGGAGGTTCTCGTGCTTGGAGACATTCTCGGGCGTACTGTCGGAGAGGTACTGCTGCAGGAGTCCTGTCGACGATATAATCTTGCGGGCGAGCACCGAGGCGTTGTCGCCGTCGGCGTTACCCTTGACAAACGACGCTACCTGCGCGGCAAAAGCCTGCAGCTTCGACATCGTGCCGCGGTTGACATCGAGGCCGTGGCTCCCGGGGTCGTTGATGACGGCATACATGCTGACTCCGGCCGCTATCGCCGTGGCGAGCAGCTTCTTGACCGTGGTCTCGCCTATGCCCCTCTTGGGGGTGTTGATGACACGGCGGAAAGCCTCGTCATCGTCAGGATTGACGGCGAGGCGGAAGTAGCATACGGCGTCTTTTATTTCCTTGCGCTGGTAGAAGGCGAGGCCGCCGTAGATGCGGTATCCGATATTGCGGTTGCGCAGCGCCTCCTCGAGCACGCGGCTCTGTGCGTTAGTGCGGTAGAGCACGGCGAAGTCGCTCAGCGGCAGGCGTGTGCGCATGCGCACCTGCGCTATGCGGTTTGCCACGATGTATGCCTCCTCGTAGTCGTTGTAGCACTGCACCACTTCGATGCGTTCGCCCTCGTCGTTGTTTGAGAATACCTCCTTGGGTATCTGCTCGGTGTTGGCGGCGATGAGGGTGTTTGCCGCCCCGATGATATTGCGCGTCGAGCGGTAGTTCTCCTCGAGCTTGAAGGTCTGAAGTGCGGGGAACGACTTCTTCAGGTCGAGGATGTTGCGGATATTGGCGCCGCGGAACGAGTATATGCTCTGAGCGTCGTCGCCGACCACACAGAGGTTCTGACTCTTGCCGCACAGCTGCCTTACAATCAGGTGCTGGGCGAAGTTGGTGTCCTGGTACTCGTCGACGAGGATATAGGAGAAGTAGTCGCGGAAGTGCTCGAGCACGTCGGGGT
>JAICZO010000026.1 GCA_029057255.1 Muribaculaceae bacterium
GAGCAAAGCGCAATCTCGAGTATGTGCGTCTCGGTCTGAAGACACCGTGGTGGCTCGAGAAGCAGTATCAGTTCTTCGACAAGAACGTCTTCTCGAAGGTGCGTGCCGTGCTCGGCCTCGCCAACGGCCGCTTCTTCCCCACGGCCGGTGCCCCGCTGTCGGCGAATATCACCGAGTTCTTCCACGCGATGGGCATCAATATCGTCATCGGCTACGGCCTGTCCGAAACCACGGCCACGGTGAGCTGCTTCCCGGACGTCGACTATGTCATCGGCACCGTAGGCACGACCTTGCCCGGAGTGATGGTCAAGATAGGCGAAGAGAACGAGATACTCGTCAAGGGTCCGACAGTCATGCGCGGCTACTACAACCGCCCGGACGAAAACGCCAAAGTCTTCACCGAGGACGGCTGGTTCCGCACCGGCGACGCAGGCCTCTTCGACCACAGCGGCGCCCTCGTGCTCACTGAGCGCCTCAAGGACCTCTTCAAGACATCCAACGGCAAGTACATAGCCCCGCAGGCCATCGAGAGCCGACTTGGCGAAGACCGCTACATCGAGCAGGTGGCCGTCATCGGCGACCGCCGCAAATATGTGACCGCAGTCATCGTGCCGGCCTTCGGCGCCCTCAAGGAATATGCCCGCCGCAAAGGCATACAGTTCTCGTCGGTCGAAGAGCTCGTCGAGAACGCCGAGATCCGCAAGTTCATCGCCGAGCGCATCGAGCGCCTGCAGAAGGGCTTCGCCGGCTTCGAGAAAGTGAAGCGTTTCACCTTGCTGCCCAAGGAGTTCTCCATCGAGAGCGGCGAGCTGACCAACACACTCAAGATCCGCCGTCCGGTCATCAACTCCATGTATGCCGACGAGATTGAAGCGATGTACTGCTGACAACAGCTTTTTTACAGAGAAACAGTTATGATTGAAAAGTCAAAAATATCAATACAGGCCGAACCCGAAAGAGCCATACTTATCGGCCTCGTCACACCTCAGCAGGATGAGGCCAAGTCGGCCGAGTACCTTGCCGAGCTCGCTTTCCTTGCCGATACGGCGGGAGCCGACGCTGTGAAGACTTTCACACAGAAGCTCGACTATCCCAATCCGCGCACCTTCGTCGGCAAGGGAAAACTCGAGGAGATAAGGAAATATATCGAGGATGACGGCGACATCGCTATGGCTATCTTCGACGACGACCTGTCGACCAAGCAGGTGCTCAACATCGAGCGCGAGCTTGGCGTCAAGATACTCGACCGTACCAATCTTATTCTCGATATTTTCGCCAAGCGTGCACAGACAGCAGCCGCCAAGACACAGGTCGAGCTGGCACAGTACCAGTACCTGCTGCCGCGACTGACCCGAATGTGGACCCACCTCGAGCGTCAGCGAGGCGGTATCGGCATGCGTGGCCCCGGTGAGACACAGATCGAGACCGACCGCCGTATAATCCTCGACAAGATATCGCGTCTGAAAGAAGAGCTGCGTGCATGGGCCGGCCGGAAGGCGGGCCGGGGAAGGACCCCCGGCAGGCGCCCCGGAGGGC
>JAICZO010000260.1 GCA_029057255.1 Muribaculaceae bacterium
CTGCCGATAAAAAAGCTCTTGTCGATGTAGAAATCCCTGAGACCGTGCGCCTAAAAGGTATCGACTATTATGTAGGGAGCATCAAGCGCACGGGCTTCAGCAAATGTGTGGCTCTCAAATCCATAATAATCCCCAATTCGGTCAAAAAAATAGGGTGGCGCGCTTTCGACGGCTGCAAGACTCTCGAGTCGGTAGTGATGCCCGACGATGCCGAGGCCGAAATATTCGAGGGTAACTACGGCTTTGGCCGCATAGGCATCTTCGGCGGCTGCATGAGCCTCGCCAACGTAAGCGGCCATGAGGTGCCTTACCCGCGATATGTGGTCTACGATGCCTTTTTTGGCTGCGAGGATACGCCTTTCTTCGCCACTATTGTGAGCGAGGGCAGCGCCAACCTCACGGCGCGAACGTTCAAGTCCGACTCGTTCAGCGACTTCGCCGCCTCGCGTCTCAAGCGTGCCGTCGAGGAGTGGCAGGTGCGCAAGCCATACGAGACTATGGCGCAGTGGAACAGCCGTGTCAACGACGATACTCGCCGCGCCTTTATCGACGAGACTGTCGCTACCCTCCGACACGAGTATATAAGCAAATACTCTCCGCGCAACGTGCGCGGCAAGCTCGGCGACTATGTACGCGACTTTGAGTTCTTCTCCGTAGAGCTTGGCGGCTCGTTAGGCACGGTCTACGCATCGGTGCCCGAGCAGGAGAGCGCCGCTTTCCGCGATGCATGGGCCGACGGCTCGGTGCAGCCTGTGTACGGCATCATGGACGATAATCTTGCCGTACTGTCATGCACATTTAATGTCGCCGGTCGCCAATACAACTCGGCTCGCAGCTATGCCGAAGACGATTTCACTCCGCTTGCCGTAAACATCACTCCGCTTACCGCCATACGTGAATACGAGACAGCAACACACGGCGACGGAACCAAAGCGCCGGCTTCGAAACAGTTCACCCCCGACGCTATCGACCTCAATATACCCGCATCGGAAAAGCATAACTCACGCACCTTCGCAGTAATAATAGGCAACGAGAACTATCAGCGTGTGGCTCCCGTGGACTTCGCTGCCAACGACGCCCGCATATTCGCCAAATACTGCGAGCGCACACTCGGTATACCGGAAACAAACATACGCACTTACTACGATGCCACTTACGGCGACATCCTCGCCGCCATGCGCGACATACGAGATATAGCATCGGCATACAACGGCGATATCAAAGTCCTTGTGTACTACGCCGGGCACGGAGTCCCCGACGAAAGCAACCGCAACGCCTATCTGCTGCCGGTCGACGCATCGGGCAACGACATTGACGCTTGCTACCCCATGACCAAGCTCTACGATGAGCTTGGCGCCCTCAACGCTGAGGCTGTGGTGGCTTTTATCGACGCCTGCTTCAGCGGCTCTGTGCGTGGCGAAGGTATGCTCGCCAGCGCCCGCGGCATACGCCTCAAGCCGCGAGACCTGCGTGCGGCGGGTAATCTCGTGGTGCTTTCTGCTGCCTCGGGCGACCAGTCGGCCTTGCCATACGAAGAGAAAGGCCACGGCATATTCACATATTATCTGCTCGAGAAACTGAATTCGACCAAAGGTGAGACGAGCATCGGAGAACTCGCTGATTATATAAGCACCGAAGTCGCCAGACAGTCGGTAGTAGTGAACCGCAAACTCCAGTCGCCAACCGTAACATTCTCGCCTTCCATTGCCTCGGAGTGGAGAGATGTAAGGATTAAATGACAAAAAAGACCCGCGGAGGCGGGTCTTTTTGCTATGCAGTGGCGAGGGCCTTGATGTTGCGGGCCTCGGTGAAGGCGGTGAATGTGTCGAAGATGTCGGCAAGGGCTATTGTGGCGTTGCGTACCTGCGTGTCGAACATCTCGACTCCGCGCGCCGTGCCGCCCGTGCGGCCGAGCAGTGCGTCGCCCACGCCCGAAATGTCCTCGAAGAGCTTCATCTGCAGCTCCAGCAGGCGGTAGGCGCCGGTGCCGCCGGTGTCGGTCATGACCTGCTGCGGCAGGTGGTTGCCGCGCCCCGAGATGGGGATGACGCCGTCGGAGTGTGCCCATACGCGGGTGATGTCGTTCCACGATATGTTGTCGACCATCTGGTCCATGGGGAAGAGCAGAACGCCCTTTGCCGATGTCGACATCATGCGGTCAATCATGACTATGAGTCGGTTGATGTATCTCTGCTGGTCGATGACGTCCTCGACGAAGGAGTGCACTTCGCCGTCGGTCAGCGGGTAGAACTTGATGACGAAGGGGTGTGAGCCGTGAGGGTAGGGCGAGTCGAATTCGCTCAGCACCGTGCCGTCGGGCGCAAGATAGCGGCAGTGCCACACAAACTCGAGCTGGGCCACTTCGGGATCGGGCTCGCGGCTGTCGAAGGTCCATACTTCGATGACGCGGTGGCGGCCTTCGAGCGACGAGCGGAAGAAGTCGCAGTCGTCATGCGACTGTCCCAGCTCGGATGTCACGGCGGTGAAGTCGTCGTCGGATGCGGCGGTGTAGATGCGGCGCAGATCTTCGGCGCGGCTGCGGCTGCCGTCGGCAAAGCGGTTGATAATCTCGGGCATGGTCATGTCGTGCAGCATGCCTGCCATGTCGATGTCGTGTCCGCGCGGGTCGCGGAAGCTGTTGACGAAGAATCGAGGCAGCTCTACGTTGTCAATCCATATGCCGCAGCCTTCGCGTCGCCGTTCGTTGCTTATCCGCTGTATGACGCATCCCGAGATGAGGAACTCCTCGAGCAGGCGGCTGTCGAGTTCGGCCAGGGCGTTGCGCCGCGCCATGTCGGCTATATCATTGCCCCGGTACAGTCCCGCCTCCGCCGCCTGGGTGCGGTATCGGCCGACGATGGTCTTGACGAGCTGGCGGATGAGGTTGTTCTTCAGCGGCTTGGCGCCACTCTGCTCGATGACGCTCTCCTCACGCACGTAGCGGCCGTCGGCGTCGGTCACGATGTCGCACCACTGGTCGCCGTAGGTGTAGTTCTTGTAGCGTTGTCTCCGCTGCCGCATAGTGGCTGCGGAGCACCATGCCCGGTAGGCAGTATCGAGTATTTTCACTGTTTTCAAGCTGTTATGGTGGGTATTGAGTCGGTCGGCATCAGCGCCAGGGCGCTTTCGTCGAGCACATATGCCTCTTCGCCGGGGTCGAGCACGCCGCAGAGGGTCTCGACTTTGGCTCCTGCTTCTGCGGGCCATGCGAAGACGGCGTCGGCACCTTCGGCGCCGGGGACGTACACTGCCACGGGTCTGTCGCACGTGGCGGCGGTATAGGGGTTGAGCTGTCGGCTGACCACGGTGTCGAGTTCGGTGCGGGGCAGTACCGGTGCGGGTAGGCTCCAGTGTTGCAGCTTGAGGTCGAACACCCTGCGGCAGGCCGCCGGCAGCAGTATGCGCACGCCTCCGGCTTTGCCCTCGACGGGGTAGAGCATGTTGCTGCGGATGTGGTCGGGCGCGAGCATCTCGCGAGGCGCCGTGTCGAGGAGTGTCAGATACCATTTGCGCAGACCGTCGAGGAGCATCCTGTCGACGTCGAGGCCTTCGGTCAGCTCCACGGTGCAGTCGGTGCGCAAGGGCTCAAGGCCGGCGGCGAGCCGCCGACGCTTGAGCATTTCATGTCGCGATAGGGTCAGTTTCATGAGCCGAGCACACGGATATGCGCGTTGGGGTATCGGAGCACGAGACATGAGGCTTCGGTGAGCACGACGGCGTCGGTGTTGCGCTGTCCCGAGGCGCGAAGGTCGAGTTTCTCGGCCTGGAAGGGCACGTGCACGTACTTGGTCATGTAGTTGGGGTCGAGGATGAAGCCGTCGCACGAGTGTCCGCACTGGTCGAAGACTTCGGAGTGAAGCACGTAGAGGGTGCCGAAGTTCGATACTATCTCCTTGAACTCGATGCCCCACTTGACGCGGGTCTCGCCTGCCGACACTACCTTGGAGTACTGCAGGCGGCTGAGCGCCTCCATGAGCGCCGTGCCCGCGATGAGAATCTTGCGCTTGCTGCCGTTGTTGCCGGTGAAGGCGGCGCTGCACAGCCCTACAAGGTCGGCCTCGGTGAGGCTGTCGAGACTCAGCTCGACGTCTCTTGCCGCCTGGTTCCAGATGCCTCCGGTGAAGTATACGTTCTCGTTCTTGACGTTGTCGAAGAGGACGGTGCGGTGTCCGAAGAGGAAGTTTTTCTCCATGCCGAGTCGCATGTCGATGATTGCCGCCTCCTCCTGGTCGGAGAAGCTCCAGCCTACCTCTTTGCCGGCGATTTTGGCCAGGGTGCTCTGCTCGACCTGCATCTTGAATATCTGACAATTGTTTGAAGCCTTGCGGGGCATGGCCGAGAATTGTGCCGTCTGGACGTCAAGCTCGGTGGCGGCGCGACCCATGCGCACGAGGCTTATGCCTCTCGGCATCTCGGGGATAAGGTTGTCGTGCGAGCCTATGCCCGAGCCTGCCACGCCGTTGAGAGGCACCACTTCGACGCCGCCGTCCTGCGGGCGTGCCGTCACGTAGAGCACCAGGGGGCCACCGTTGCCTTTCACCGCGGGCACGAGGATGGTCTCGGAGATGTCGAAGATGCTGTCGGCCTCGGTGTGGATGACGTAGGAGTAGATGTCGTCGCCGCGGTTCACGCCGACGGTGTCGGTGAAGTCCTTGGCCAGACGCGTCTCGGTCACTTTGGTGTCGACCGAGTAGTACTCCACTGTCATGGCCGAGGCACGGCGGCTGCCTGCGCAGCGGGTGAGCTGGTCGATGGGTGTCGACATGGGGCGCACCTTGACGATGCGTCGGTCGATGGAGTTGAGCAGGAGGCCTGGAGCGGCGCGTTCGATGGTTTCGGTTGTTGCGGGTGTGCCGCTGATGTGCTTGCCGCCGGCGGTGCCGGGTGCGATGTTTTTGTTTTCAGACATGGTTGATGATTGTTGGTTGTTGTTGCTTTGGTTTTAATGATGTCGGGTGGTCTACCAGTTTGCCCAGAAGTCGTCGGTCTGCGAGGACAGGAATGCCGGGCATGACTCCGGCGCGGGGGCTGCGGGCTGCTGCAGAGGCGAGCGGTACATCGCAGGCTCGGGCTGAGGCTCGGGCTGAGGTTCCTGCTCGGGTTCGGGC
>JAICZO010000261.1 GCA_029057255.1 Muribaculaceae bacterium
GCTCATGCACATCTCGCCCGCGAAGGCATCGGTCGAGAACTCGGAGTCATCGAGATGTTTCTCCATAGTCTCCATCGCTTTGCGGAGGAATTCTTCGTCAAGCGGGTTCAGCGCCACGCTCTCGGGTTTTATCTCGGTGGAGTCGGTGAAGTGCCGTATGGCCTGGCGGCGAGTCCTGAGCTGGTTGCGTATCTTTGACGACAGCACTTCCATCGAGAACGGCTTGGCGATATAGTCGTCGGCGCCTACCTTGAAGCCTCCGAGCTGGTCGGAGACATCGTTTTTTGCCGAGAGCATGATGACCGGTATGTGCGACGTGCGCAGGTTGCGCTTGACTGTGCGGCAAAGCTGCACGCCGTCGATGTCGGGCATCATGATGTCGGTGATTATCAGGTCGATGTTCTGCCCGGCCAGCAGCTGCAGAGCCTTTGCTCCGTCGGCCGCGGGCACCACGTTGTAGCTCTCCGACAGGCTCTCGCAGAGGTACTTGAGGATGTCGGGGTTGTCGTCGACCACGAGTATGGTCTCGCGTTTGTGGTCCGACGGCTTTTCTTCGGCGGCGAAGTCGTCGTCGGTGCCGTCGTCGGGAATCTCGGGCAGGTTTATGGGAGCCTCGACCGACTCCGGCACAGGAGTAGTGTCCTTCGGCGCGCATTCCTCGGCGCTGTATTCGTCGGGGCCTACGGGCAGCTCGACTGTGAATGCCGTGCCTTCGCCCAGACGGCTCTCTACCGATATTGTGCCGTGGTGCAGCTCGACGAGTCTCTTGACCAGCGACAGGCCTATGCCGCTGCCACCCGCGCGGTCGTGCACCTGATAGAAGCGGACAAATATCTCGGGCAGCTTGTCGGCGGGTATGCCGCAGCCTGTGTCGGCAACTGTTATCCTGATTGTCGGCGCCTCGGCAGTTCCGCCCTGCGACAGCGATATGTTTATCGACTGTCCTTTGGGAGTGTATTTAAACGAGTTGGATATGAGGTTGTTGCATATCAGTTCGATATACTGGGGGTCGCACATCACGGGAGTGTCGGGCAGGGTGGAGTCGAGCCTGTAGTCGATCTGTCGTTTGGCAGCCTGATACTCGTAGATGTCGAATATCTTGCGCAGCAGGTCGTTGACCACGACAGGCTCGGTCTTGAGCTTGAACATGCCCATGTCGGCGCGGCGGTAGTCGAGCAGCTGGTTGACGATGCGTAGGATGCGCTCGGCGTTGTTTTTCACTATGTTGAGACGCTGCACGGTCTTGCGGTCGGTTGCTCGCTGGAGCAGTTCCTGTATCGGCAGGAGTATGAGGGTGAGGGGAGTGCGCAGTTCATGCGACATGTTGATGAAGAATCGCACTTTCATCTCGTTGAGTTCGTGCTGACGCTCGTAGTCGAGAGTCGCGAGACGTTCCTGCTGGCGTCTTGCCTTTCTGCGCCATACATAAGTTATTATCGTGGCGGTCACACCTATCAGGAAAAGCACGAATAGAATCCTTGCCCACCAGCGGTTGTACCATTTGGGCAGAATCACGATGTCGACGCCTGTCTCTTCCTTGCTCCAGACGCCGTCGTTGTTGGCGGCGCGGAGGCGGAAGCGGTAGTCGCCGGCAGGAAGGTTGGAGTATGTCACCGAGCCGGAGCCGTCGATAGTCGTCCACTGGTTGTCGAGG
>JAICZO010000262.1 GCA_029057255.1 Muribaculaceae bacterium
AACTCAGCCTCCTCGGCCCGCGAGGAGGCGAGAGGCTCGGCCGGACAGCTGCGCGCGCGCGCCAGCGCGCTTGCCGGGTCTTTGGCGACAAGGTTGAACGCCAGGCGGAGTCCCGTATAGCGCCCGAAGTCGCCGGGATTGTCATTGACAAGAGTCTCCGCAATCTGCCATGCCTCAGGCAGATGACGCAGCAGGCGGTGGCACAGTATGTCGGCCACCTCGGCACACGGCACTTCCGATGCCCAGCGGAGGGCGTCGGCGGTCGTGAACACGCTGCGGTCGACGAGCATGGGAGCCGCCAGCATGCTCTCGCGCGTGGTGCGGTTGGCCCACAGAGCCTCGGCAAGCTCACTGTCAGTGCCGGCAGCCTCGGCCACCTCGACAATCTGAGGCAGATTGAGACCGAATATTATGCGGAAAGGCGACCCGCCCTTGCGCAGCACATCCGCTATGATGCCGTTGCGCAGAGCGAAAAAATGCCTCTTTACTTTCTGCATTGCATTGAATGATTGTGTCTGTTCCATAAGTCTGAGGTATAAACGGGTATATTCTGACCGGGGTTATTTCTGCAAAGTTAACCTTTCCCGAAAAAAAATCAGGCATCGTAAGCAAAATATTTGCCTGTCCGCAAAAAAATGCTTAATTTTGAAGTAGAAAATCCACGGCGACTTGTGCCCTCGCGCCATTGCCGCCTTTAATATAATGACAATATGACAAACAACGACTTCAGAAACTTCGCCGTGAACCATCTGCGGATGAACGGCAACGCTCTTGATCAGTACGCGGCCTACAACTCAAAGGCCGCGCTCCCCGTTGACTCCTACATAAGCCCCACCATTATCGAGGAACGCTCACTCAATGTCGCACAGATGGATGTATTCTCCCGTCTGATGATGGACCGCATCATATTCCTCGGCACAGAAGTCAACGACTACACCGCTAATGTGATTCAGGCCCAGCTGCTTTACCTCGACTCTGCCGACCCCGGCAAGGACGTGTCGATCTACATCAACTCGCCCGGCGGATCGGTATACGCAGGCCTCGGCATCTATGACACCATGCAGTACATATCCTCCGACGTCACCACCATCTGCACCGGCATCGCAGCCTCGATGGCCGCCGTGCTCCTCGTGGCAGGCGCCAAGGACAAGCGATTCGCCCTCAAGCACTCGCGCGTGATGATACACCAGCCTATGGGCGGCGCCCAGGGCCAGGCCACTGACATGGAAATCACTGTGCGCGAAATCAAGAAACTCAAGCAGGAGCTCTACAACATCATCTCTGAACACTCCGGCCAGCCCTTCGACAAAGTAGAGCGCGACTCTGACCGCGACTACTGGATGACGGCACAGGAGGCTCTCGAATACGGCATGATTGACCGCGTGCTCGTAAAAGCCAATAAATAATCGGAAATGGCGAAGAAACAACAGACCAACCATCTGCACTGCAGTTTCTGCGGACGCACCGAGCGCGACGGAGCGACAATACTCCCCTCTCCGGCCGAAGACGCCGGCATCTGCCTCGACTGTCTCGAGACTGCCGCTTCGATGCTCGGCATGATTGACACCGGCGAAGACGAGCAGGCCGCAACCGTGGCCCGCGCACGCGCCGCATCCGGCAAAACGCACAAAAGCAAAGCTCCGGCCGAACACAAAGAAATCCCCAAGCCGCACGAAATTAAGCAGTTCCTCGACCAGTATATCATCGGTCAGGACCAGGCCAAGAAATACCTCTCGGTAGCGGTATACAACCACTACAAGCGTCTCGACCAGCCCGCCGACGCCGAGGGCGTCGAAATCGAGAAGAGCAACATCATCATGGTAGGCCCCACAGGTACGGGCAAGACCTTGATAGCGCGCACTATAGCCCGCATCCTCGATGTGCCGTTCACCATCGTCGACGCCACTGTGCTCACACAGGCCGGCTATGTCGGCGAGGACATCGAGAGCCTTCTCACACGTCTGCTCCAGGTAGCCGACTATGACGTGCAGCGCGCCCAGCGCGGCATCGTCTTCATCGACGAAATAGACAAGATAGCCCGCAAAGGCGACAACCCGTCAATCACACGCGACGTCGGCGGCGAAGGCGTGCAGCAGGGGCTGCTCAAGCTCCTCGAAGGATCGGTGGTCAACGTGCCGCCTCAAGGAGGCCGCAAGCACCCCGAGCAGCCGATGATAGCAGTCGACACCAAAGACATACTCTTCATCTGCGGCGGCGCCTTCGAAGGCATAGAGCAAGCCATCGCACACCGCCTCAACTCGAGCTTCGTGGGATTCTCGACCGATGCCGCCACACGCCGCATCGAGCGCGACCGCTTCATGAGCCACGTGGCGCCGCAGGACCTGCGAACCTTCGGACTTATCCCCGAGATTATCGGCCGTCTGCCTATACTCACGCACCTCCTGCCGCTCGACCGCGACGCCCTGCGCCGCATCCTCACCGAGCCTAAGAACGCCATCGTACGCCAGTATATAAAGCTGTTTGCGATGGACGGCGTGACGCTGACCTTCGAGCCCGAGGCTCTCGACTTCATTGTCGACAAAGCCATAGAGTTCAAGCTCGGCGCGCGAGGCCTGCGCTCGATAGTCGAGACCATAATGATGAACCCCATGTACGACATGCCGTCGACCGGCAGCAAGGAGTTCGTCGTCACGGCCGACTTCTGCGCAAAACAGCTCGAAGAAGCGCATTTCGACGCAGCGGCTGTATGACAGCCGGGGCTGACGGGTATTTTTCTCATCCTCAAAAAAAACTAAAACAAACTTTCCCCCCTCTACAATGGTAACAACCGACAAACTTGCCGACGCGCTGAAGCGCAACTTCGGGTTCGACACTTTCAAGGGCAACCAGCAGGCAATAATGCTGAGCCTCCTGAGCGGACACGACACTTTTGTGATAATGCCCACCGGCGGCGGCAAATCGCTCTGCTACCAGCTCCCCGCTCTCATGAGCGAGGGCACGGCCATCATCATATCGCCTC
>JAICZO010000263.1 GCA_029057255.1 Muribaculaceae bacterium
GCGCCGAAGTCCGCATGACGGTGCGTCAGCCCGGCATGATAAAGACCGACGACGCCTTCGAGAGCGTCATCTTCGTGGGGCAGAGTCCCGATGCGTCGTTTGCCTTCGAGCGCGGCGCCGTGGTCGAAGGCGAGTGGCCCGACTACAGCGCCGACAGCTGCCGCGACATGATCGTGATGTCGCGCAGCCTGGCCATGCGCCTCGGCCTCGGTCTCGGCGACAGGACCACGACAGCCTTCATCGGCAAGGACGGCAACGTCAAGCTCCGCCGCAACCGTATCGCGGCAATATACAACACCGACTTCGGCGAATATGACCGCATGACAGCCTTCGCCTCGCTCGCCGCCATGCAGAGCGTGGCAGGCCTCGACAGCGCCGTGTGCGGCAGCCTCGACATACGCGGCCTCGCACCCGACGACATCGACGCCGTCGCGGCCGACGTGCAGCGCACACTCATCCATGCCACGGCGCGCGGCGTGCTCGCCGACCACTATCCTGTCGACGACGTGCACCGCACCGGAGCACTGTACTACAACTGGCTGTCGCTGCTCGACACCAATGTGGCCGTCATCTTCGGCCTCATGCTCGCCGTCGCCGGCTTCACCCTCATCTCGAGTCTTTTCATCATCGTGCTCGAACGCCTGCAGATGATAGGCATCCTGCGTGCCATAGGCGCGCCGCGACGTCTGATACGCGGCATCTTCGTCGGCCTGGGCATGCGACTGACCGTCGCCGGAGCAGTCCTGGGCAACGTCGTGGCACTCGGTGTGGCATGGCTCCAGCAGAGCACCGGCTTCATACATCTCGACCCTTCAATGTATTACCTCGCATCGGTGCCCGTCAGTATCGACGCCGTCCCGCTGCTTCTGCTTAACGCCGGAGTCCTCGCCGCGGCATGGCTGATACTTGCAATACCGGCACGCGTGGCGGCTTCTTCCGACCCCTGCCGCACCATAGCAGCCGACTGACACGGAACAAACCGCACCGCAAAAACGTTAATAAAACATATCAAACCCCGACGCGGGGGCATAAACCGACAAAATTCATTACATT
>JAICZO010000264.1 GCA_029057255.1 Muribaculaceae bacterium
CTATGGCGTCGTGTGCCTCTGAAGAAGTGGTGAACCCCGCCACAACCGACCTCACCGTAACGGTAGCAACCGAGTCAGCACTCACAAGCCGCGCCCTCGCAACAGTCGAAGGCTACGAACTCAAGTGCGTCATGCAGCTCCTCGACGACAACGGCGCAACTATCGGCGCCCAGGCCGTGGAGTCAGCAGCCGCCGGAAAGGCTTCTTTCATCATCAAGGCCGCCGACCTCGACGCCGGTGCCTCGACAGCTCTCTTCTGGGCTGAATACGTTCCCACTGCAGCCGGTGCCAAAGTATACGACAGCGCCGACCTCACCAAGATCAGCTACACTGTGACAACCTTCGACATGGCCGACGCAAGCCTCATGGCTGCCGCCGACGCTTTCGCCGGTTCGCTCACAACCCTCACCAACGGCGCTTCGGTCACTCTGACCCGCCCCATGATTCAGTTCAACTTCGCTCCCAAGAACCCCGAAGCCGCTGCCGGCGCCACAAGCCTCAACGTGACCTACACAGCACCTTCGTCGTACAACATCCTCACAGGCAACTGTGACGCAGCCGCAGGCCAGGCTCTCGTATACAACAACGCCGCTTTCGAGCCCGTTGCGAAGGGCAACTGGTTCTCGAGCTTCATCTTCGCTCCCGCCAACATGGCCAAGCTTGACCAGCCCGTCACCATGACTATCGGCGGCGGTGTCAGCAAGACTCTCACCATCGAGGCCAACACACTTCCCCTCGACGCAAACTACATCGTCAACACTACCGGCGAAATCACCGAAGGCGGTGGCGACCAGACTCTTGACGTGACTGTCAATGTCGGCGTAAACGGCGACTTCGAGAACGAGCCCAAGCCCGCCGTAATCGAAGTAGGCGCTTATGTTGACGCTGCCGGCAAGCCCACCACCGACAAGGATGCCGCCGTTGCCGTCGTATACCACATGGGTGCTATCGAAGGTGACGACGCAAGCCTCTAACCCGCAGCTTTCGCAGGCAAGACAATCAAGGATTACGAATTTGCTCTCTCGAACACAATCAAGGGTCTTCAGGTGCTAA
>JAICZO010000265.1 GCA_029057255.1 Muribaculaceae bacterium
GTCTTCCCCTTCGGCGAAGACGGCGACTGGACACTCTCTGACTTCGGAGGCAAGGACGGACTCTATATCCCCGCAAAGGGCAGCACCATCGAGCTTACGCCCCGCAACTGGCAGATTTACCAGCGCTGCATCCGCAACTACGAAGGCAATTCCGACGCATACCTCGATCCGCTGACATCGAAAGTGATGATCGGCGGCAAACCGGCCGACACATACACCTTCGGCATGGACTACTACTGGATGATGGGCGACAACCGCGACAACTCGCAGGACTCCCGTTTCTGGGGATTCGTACCCGAGGACCACATCATCGGCACACCGATGATAGTACTTGCGTCGTTCGACCGCGAACGCAGTCTTTTCGACGGCAAGATAAGATTCAACCGCATTCTACGTTCAGCCAATCCTGACAAAAAGTGAACATACTTTCAACAGCATCGAAGGGCGACTGTCAGCGACTGCAGACAGCCGCCCTTTTGCCGGTAAGACTATTCCCGCCGGTATCATATTATGCCCTTATGTCGGGCTATGAAAAAGCAGCCTTCGACATCAAGGCAAGGTATAACAAAGCCGACAAAGGCACCCACCGTTTCACCATCGCCGACAACCGCGGACTGCTTCGGCTCACCGTGCCCGTAAGCCGTCCGTCGGGAGCCACTCTGTGGTCGCAGACTCTCGTGAGCGACCACGGCCGCTGGTTCGAGACCATGCCCACGGCACTCGAGACAGCCTACGGCCGCACGCCTTTCTTCGAGTTCTATATCGACAGGATGATGCCGCTTTTCGACATGCGGCAGGAGAGTGTGACCGACCTCTGTCTGCGGGCCGACGCTATAGTCCGCGGCATCCTCAAGCTACCCGTCGAAATCATTTCACAGGACTCCGACGAATCCTTCGACATCTTCGCCGGCGACAGTGAAATCGAAGAGAAATTCAACACCGCGCTTCCGTACTGGCAGGTTCGACAGGAGTCGTTCGGCTTCATGCCCGGACTGTCGATACTCGACCTTATATTCAATCTCGGACCGGAGGCAGAGCTGTATCTTGACAGGCTCCGCGATTGTCAACAACCGATGTTAAAAACACTGCAATAACTTTAAAAGAACTATTTTTGCTTTTATACTAAAATTGTATATACTATTGTCGGTGCGGAATTGTCAAGTTCCGCACCGACTTTTTTATCACCATTTTATAAAGCCGCTTTAAACGTAAAATCTACACTTATCATCAATTTTGAGTTATCAAAATGCTGACATCGACAGTTATCAACACACTGTCAATAACGTAAGGAATGAACTGATATACACTGCATTGACATGTCAATAACATGTGAACAACCGCACTGTTTCAATCAATAAGCCAAAAAAGCAATACCAGGTCGAAAAAGTTATCAAGACTTTCAACACCCTTTATTTTTACTAATGTCAATTGTGCTTTTTGGAATTTTTTAAATTCAAATCCTATATAAAAACATAAAATAAAAAAGGATGTTGATAAGTGTTGAAAGTACACTGAAAAAAGAGAAAGGCCGGCCCCCGGGATGATGTTTACCGGGGCCGGCCTCTGTGGGTGATTCTGTCGAAAAGGGGGTGTCAGCGGAGAGCCTTCATGGCGGCGGCAGCGATCTGCCCGGGCTCCAGTCCGCAGCTCTTGATGACGTCGGCCGCCTTGTAG
>JAICZO010000266.1 GCA_029057255.1 Muribaculaceae bacterium
GTGCTCGATGCGCCCTACGATCTGCGGCACGCATCCCTCCTTGTTGGGGCAGAACCATGCAGCCTCGCCCTCGATGCGGAGCAGCGGAGTGCCGCACGACGGACAGTGGCTGACGAAGCGTACCGGCTCCGCTCCGGGCTTGCGGGCGTCAAGGTCGACGCCGGTAATCTTGGGTATGATTTCTCCGCCTTTCTCGACGTAGAGCATGTCGCCCTCGTGGATGTCGAGCGCGCGCATGACGTCGTCGTTGTGCATCGACGCGCGCTTCACGACGGTGCCCGACAGCAGCACCGGCTCGAGATTGGCGACAGGTGTGATGATGCCCGTGCGGCCCACATCGAACGACACGAAGCGGAGGCGCGTCAGGGCGCGCTCGGCGGCAAACTTGTAAGCCACGGCCCAGCGGGGCGACTTGGCGGTGAAGCCGAGATTGAGCTGCTGCCGCAGGGAGTCGACCTTGAAGACGAGGCCGTCGGTGGCGACAGGCAGCTCCTTGCGGGCTGAGTCCCAGTGCGATATGAAGCGGTCGACATCGGCGATAGAGTGCAGGCGCGTCATGGCGTCGCTCACCTTGAAGCCCCAGGACCTTGCCGCGCACATGTTGTCGTAGTGGTTGTCGAAGGGCAGGTTGTCGCCAAGGAGATAGTATAGGTAGGCGTCGAGGCCTCGGTGAGCCACTTCGGTCGGATTCAGCAGCTTGAGAGTGCCCGATGCGGCGTTGCGCGGATTGGCGAAGAGAGGCTCGCCGGCGGCTTCGCGCTCGGCATTGAGGCGCTCGAAGGCCTTCCACGGCAGCACTACTTCGCCGCGTATCTCGAAGAAGTCGGGCCAGCCCTCGCCCTGAAGGACGAGCGGCACCGAGGGTATGGTGCGGATATTGTCGGTCACGACGTCGCCTTTCCCGCCGTCGCCTCGGGTGACGGCACGCACCAGGCGGCCGTGCTCGTAGATGAGCGATATGCCTGAGCCGTCGAACTTCAGTTCGCCGACCATAGCGACATCCTGTCCGGGCAGGGCGTCGGTCATGCGG
>JAICZO010000267.1 GCA_029057255.1 Muribaculaceae bacterium
GCTCGGCATCATGCAGGACGGTTTTGCCGCCCTTGGCAAGAAGGCTCGCAAGAACCGCTACGGCTATTCTCCGGCCCGCAACATTCTTCGCTATGTCATGCTCGGTGTGTTGGTTGTCGCTATGGTCGCCGGAGTCTCGGCAGTCGTTGTGGTGCTGGCTCCTTACAGCGCCTACGGCCGCATCGTGTCGTCGTTTGTGTCGCCGCTGTGGATCGAAGGCAACAATCTGCTCGCCGGATGGGCCGAGAGTCATGACAGCTATGCGTTCTACCGCGTTGCTCTGAAGCCTTTCAATATCGCCGTGGCATCGGTGGCCGCGCTGACTCTGGCCGCGCTTGGAGTGCTGGCATGGCGCAACGGCCGCACATACTGCAACACGATATGTCCTGTCGGCACGTTGCTCGGCCTGCTGTCGCGCTTCTCGCTGTTCCGCCCCGTCATCGACACGAGCAAGTGCAACGGCTGCGGCCTCTGCGCCCGCAACTGCAAGTCGGCCTGCATCAATCCCAAGGAACATACAATCGACTATTCGCGGTGCGTTGTCTGCATGGACTGCCTCGGCAAATGCCGTCAGGGTGCCATATCATATACCCGACGTCGCAAGTCGGCCGAAAGTGCCGGCAGCGAGGTGTCGGCCGGACGCCGCCGTTTCATCATGGTGGCCGGTGCTACGGCAGCTGGCGCTGCGCTCAAGGCTCAGGAGAAGACTGTTGACGGCGGCCTCGCTGTCATCGAGGACAAGAAGATACCGGACCGCGCCACCCCCGTCATCCCTCCCGGAGCTGTGAGCCTGCGGCATCTGACGCAGCATTGCACGGCATGCCAGCTGTGTGTGGTCTCGTGCCCCAACGGAGTGCTCCGTCCCTCGACCGATGCGTCGTCGTTCATGCAGCCGAGAGCGTCTTACGAGACAGGCTACTGTCGCCCCGAGTGCACACGCTGCTCCAACGTCTGCCCGGCAGGAGCTATCCGCCCCGTCACCGCTGCGGAGAAGTCCTCGATACAGGTGGGACATGCCGTGTGGGTGCGCGAGAACTGTCTGCCGCTGACCGAAGGGGTGTCGTGCGGCAACTGCGCCCGTCACTGTCCTGTCGGAGCTATCACCATGATACCGTCCGACCCCGCCGACGACAGCTCCGTGAAGATACCGGCGGTCAACACCGAGCGCTGCATAGGCTGTGGCGCCTGCGAGAATCTCTGTCCGTCGCGCCCCTTCAGCGCCATCTATGTGGAGGGGCATGAAGTACACCGTACCATCTGACTATCAACTATCGACTGCTATGAAGAATAAAGATATAGGACGCCGCACTTTCCTCAGAAAACTCGGTCTCGGAGTGTCTGCCGTCGGCCTTGCCATGACCGGATGTGACACCGCCGGCCGCAAGGTGGCTGAAAATGCCACCGGCAAGAAGCCGGAGGAGCCGGGCGACATGACTTGCCGCACCAATCCCACGACCGGCGACAAGGTGTCGCTGCTCGGCTATGGCTGCATGCGTTGGCCGACTGTCAAAGCGGAGGACGGCGAGGAAGTCATCGACCAGGAGACCGTCAACGGCCTTGTC
The DNA here is from genome assembly GCA_029057255.1 of Muribaculaceae bacterium. Classification (GTDB taxonomy): domain Bacteria; phylum Bacteroidota; class Bacteroidia; order Bacteroidales; family Muribaculaceae; genus CAG-873. The sequence continues at coordinate 1,563 of JAICZO010000267.1, forward strand.
GACAAGGCTCTGGCGAATGGCGTCAACTACTTCGACACATCGCCAGCATACTGCAAGGGCAAGTCGGAGTATGCCACAGGCGTGGCTCTGAGCCGCCATCCGCGCTCAAGTTACTTCATCGCCACCAAGCTCTCGAACTTCGCGCCCTCGACGTGGAGCCGCGAGGCGTCGATGAATATGTACCGCAACTCGCTGAAGGAGCTTCAGACCGACTATATAGACTATATGCTGTTGCATGCCGTCGGCATGGGTGGCATGGAAGAGCTGAACAAGCGGTATATCGACAACGGTATGCTCGATTTTCTCATTGAGGAGCGAGCCAAAGGCCGGATACGCAATCTCGGCTTCTCGTACCACGGCGATGTGGAAGTCTTTGACTATCTGCTGTCAAAACACGACGAGTACAAGTGGGACTTCGTGCAGATACAGCTGAACTATGTCGACTGGAAGCACGCCCGGGAGATGAACCCGAGGAATACCGATGCCGAGTATCTGTACAATGAACTGCACAAGCGCGGCATTCCCGCCATAATAATGGAGCCGCTGCTTGGCGGACGACTCTCCAATGTGCCCGACCATATCGTGGCGCGCCTCAAACGGCAGGAGCCTGACAGGAGTGTGGCTTCGTGGGCGTTCCGTTATGCAGGCACGCATCCCGGTGTGCTCACGGTGCTCAGCGGCATGACGTATATGGAGCACCTCGAGGACAATCTGCGTTCGTTCTGTCCGCTTAAGCCGCTGACCGACGAGGAGATGGACTTCCTTTACTCTACGGCCGACCTCATGATGCAGTATCCGACCATTCCCTGCAATGACTGCAAGTACTGTATGCCTTGCCCCTACGGCATCGACATCCCCGCCATACTGCTGCACTACAACAAGTGTGTCAATCAGGGAAATGTGCCCGAGAGCAGCCAGGCCGCCAACTATGCCGAGGCACGCCGCGCCTTCCTCATCGGCTACGACCGTTCGGTGCCTAAGCTGCGGCAGGCGAGCCATTGCATAGGCTGCTGGAAGTGTGCGTCGCACTGTCCGCAGTCGATAAAGATACCCAAGGAGCTGCAGCGCATCGACCGTTTTGTCGAGGACCTCAAGCAGAACAGGCTGTGACACGCGCCGAGATAATAGCCACGCTTCACGAGGGACGCTACTCGTGTGTGATAGATTCGCCGCGCGGCATCATCTATGGCCGGGAGAGGGGAGTGAAGGACCTCTTCACCCTCCTCAAGACCGACCCCGCGAGCCTTGAGGGAGCATTTGTTGCCGACAAGGTTGTGGGCAAAGGCGCCGCCGCCATAATGATTGCAGGCGGAGTCGCGGCTGTGTATGCCGATGTCATCAGCGAGCCCGCGCTCAGGCTGCTGGCTTCGTCGCCCGTCGAAGTGTCTTACGGCAGGGCGGTGCCGAACATCATCAACCGCCGGGGCGACGGCCTTTGTCCCGTTGAGTCGCTCTGCCTGCATGTCGATGATGCCGGAGCATGCCTGCCTCTGATAGAAAACTTTATAAAACAAAAAGATTGATATGTCATCAGTTATACAACTCAAGTCCCTGCCTTTCAGCAGTCCGCGCACATACGTGTCGGCGGCGGCCTTCATCGTCGCCAACATCCTCTTCCCGCAGCTGTTCCACGCCGTGCCGCAGGGTGGCATGATATGGCTGCCTATATACTTCTTCACACTCATAGGCTCGTATATCTACGGCTGGCGCGTAGGCCTGCTGACCGCTCTCGCATCGCCCCTGCTCAGCTCTCTGATATTCGGCATGCCTGCCGCTGCGGCTCTTCCGGCCATCACGGTCAAGTCAGCCCTCCTTGCAGCTGCTGCCGGTTATGCCGCATACCGCTTTGGCAGGGCTACTGTCGCCGTGCTGCTGTGTGTCGTCCTCTCCTATCAGGTCGCCGGCACACTCGTCGAGTGGGCGATTATGGGCGATTTCGCTCTTGCCTGCAGCGACTTCCGCATAGGAGTGCCGGGTATGCTGTTGCAGATTTTCGGCGGCTACGCAGTGCTCCGCCGGGTCGGAGACCGATAGTCCTGTCGACCGTTTTGCTATCAAAGGCGTCATTTCGAGGAAGAAGTGGCGCCTTGCTGCGTTAAAGTAGGTTAAAGATTTTAGGTTCAAGGAGCTATTTTTAAGAAATTTTGGCAAAAAATGCCTAACTTTGCGGAAACTTGCAACACTTTATAATCCTCTATGAAACTAAAGCTTCGCAAAGGCTTGAACCTCAGCATAAAAGGTTTTGTGGACGCGTCCGCAAAGCCTGTCAAGGCAGCAGCGCCGGCACTATGTGCCATCGTGCCTGACGACTATCCGGGATTCGTGCCCAAGGTTGCCGTCAAGGAAGGTGACACAGTATCCCCCGGACAACCGCTTCTTTTTGACAAGAATCATCCTGACGTAAAACTCGTTTCGCCCGTGTCGGGCACTGTCAGGAGTGTAGTGCGCGGCGAACGCCGTAAAATCCTTAGAGTTGAAGTCGTGCCCGTGGCCGAGAGTCTCCCTCAGACCACGTTCGCCAAGGCTGTCGACAGCAAGAGCGCCCGCAGTCTGCTTGCCCAGAGCGGCCTTTTGGCACTTATGCGTCAGCGCCCCTATGACATCGTGCCCAATCCCGATGAGGCTGTCGTGCGCGATATCTTCGTGACGGCGCTCGACACCGCTCCGCTTGCATTCCCCATCGCCGAAATGGCGTCGATGATGTTCGACAAGGCCGACCTCGAGGCCGGTGTAGCCCTGCTCTCGAAGATTACCGTCGGCAAGGTGTACCTCTCTCACGGAGAAGACTGGAAGTTCGGAGCTATCGCCGGAGCCGAAGATGTGACAGTCGAAGGCCCCCATCCCTCGGGCAATGTCGGCGTCCAGATAGCAAACATCAAGCCGGTCGACAAGGGCGACATCGTGTGGACTCTCGACGTCATCACACTCGGCCGTATCGGCCGTCTTGCAGCCAAAGGCGAGCTTGATTTCCGTGCCCTCGTGGCAGTCACAGGCCCTGAAGTCAAGAGTCCCAAGCTGATAGAGACAGTCGTCGGTGCTCCTGTCGAAGGTCTTATAAAGGGCAATATCGTCGAAGACGGTCTCAATCATCGCGTCATCTCGGGTAATGTCTTTACCGGAGTGGCCGTTGATGCAGCGGACGGCTTCCTGCGCTATCCCTACCGTCAGATAACAGTCA
>JAICZO010000268.1 GCA_029057255.1 Muribaculaceae bacterium
GCCATGAACATGACGACCGTCGGCTGCGACATCTCGCCCGTGACTGTGTCAGGCAAGATTGTGGCAGTGGTGCTGCCTGTCGCCGGCATGATTATCTTCCCCCTCTTCACGGTCTATCTGACCGACTATGTCACGCGGACGATGAACCGCGACCGTGGCGAGGGTATAAAAAAATAATCGGCTGTCATCACGACAACCGACAATCTTTAACCTTAAATCTAATACCATGAAAAAACACAGTGCAAAATCAGTAATTATGTAATTGAAACAGCACCGGCGTCCGAAAGGTTCGTGGCAAAAGCGTGTATTAACCTTTCTTAACGCGGTTTTTTCATTAAAAAATACTAATTTTACAACCGCAAAAGCCTTAAGGAACTGCGTGTAGCGGCCTCCGTAAGGCCTTCTGCGATATATCCAACCAATTGTTATCCCTCTCCTCTGAAAAACCGTAATGAGAACCAAGATATTAGTAATAGACGACGAAGAAGCTGTATGTGAAATCCTTAAGTTCAATCTCGAGCGCGAAGGCTACGAGGTTGACTGCGCCTATAGCGCTGAGGAGGCTCTCGACCTTGACAATCTCGACAGCTATTCTCTTTTTATGGTCGATATCATGATGGGAGAGCTCAGCGGTTTTGATCTCGCCAGCCGTGTGCGCAATGTCTCAGCCACCGAAGAGACACCCATCCTTTTCTGCTCGGCGCTCTCCGACGAGGACTGCGTCGTCAAGGGTCTCAACATCGGTGCCGACGACTATGTGACCAAGCCCTTCAACATCGGTGAGGTACTTGACCGCGTACGTGCCTTCCTCCGCCGCGCCGACGCCGCGCAGAAGCGTTCGGCCGCCGACATCATCGAGCAGCAGTCGATCTATGAGACTGACGTCACATTCAAGGGCCTGCGCATCGACCGCAACGACAAGGAGTGCTATCTCGACGGCGAGCTGGTGACGCTCACCCGCACCGAGTTCGACATACTGCTGTTCTTCCTCACGCACCGCAACCGCATCTACTCGCGCGAGGAAATAATCAAGAATGTATGGGGCGACGACGTTGTGGTGACAGGTCGCACTATCGATACCAACATTACAAGACTTCGAAAAAAACTTGGCGGATACGACAAGTATATAGTCACGCGCCAGGGCTTCGGATATGGGTTTAAGGAGAAAGATTAGTTATCAGTGGCAGTTGTTCATTCCGTTGGTGGCCACGCTGTGGATCATCATCTTCGGAATGGCATTCTGGCAGTTTCACAACGAAAGCAAGTATCGTGAGGCTCAGCTCCGCGAACAGCTTTCGCTAATCAACGCGCGCATTATCGCCGCATACAAGACCGATGACGACCCTATAAAATTCGTCGACTTCGTCTGCAAATACTACCGCGACAATCCTCTCTACGACCTGCTGCGTGTCTCCGTCTACCAGGACGGTGAGCTGCAGAGAGCGTGGAGCGAGCCTATCGGCCTGTCGGACTCGGAGATAGAGCAGGAGCAGGGCTTCACCCGCACTCCCGAGATTGACCGCACTCCCGACGACGCGCGCGCCGGAGACAAATACTTCTACTACAACGTATCGACCAGCGAGGACGGACATATCAAGGTATATACCGCCCTCCCGATTGACAACGACATCCTCTCGGCTGCCTTGCCATCGTCCAACATCTTCTGGGTCTTCCTTGCCCTTGCGCTGGCGATGACGGTGCTGTCGTATATCTCGACCCGCTACTTCGGGCGCAATATCACCATCCTGCGCACCATTGCCGAGCGCGCCGCCACCGACCCGACATTTATCCCCGCGATGGACTATCCTCACGACGAGCTGGGCGACATCAGCCGTCAGATAATACACATGTACAACGAGCGCTCGCATGCCATCGAGCGCCTCAACAGAGAGCATGCGGTGGCGCTCCACGCCATCGAGGAGAAAGCTCGCGCCAAGCGACAGCTCACCAACAATATCAACCACGAGCTACGCACGCCGATAGGCGTCATCAAGGGCTATCTCGACACAATACTCGAGAATCCCGACATGGACGAGGGCTCGCGCACACACTTCCTCCGCAAGGCTTCGGAGCATGTCGACCGCCTTGTCAACCTTATCGCCGACGTGTCGGCGATAACGAGACTCGAGGAGGGCGGCGAGCTTATCTCGACCGAAGAGCTCAACTACCACGACATAGCCTACACCATCGCGAGCGACATGGAGGAATCAGGCTCGCTCGGGCACATGGTGTTCAGGCAGGACATCGCTCTCGACTGTTGTGTGATGGGTAATTTCAACCTGCTTTCGGGCATGATTATCAACCTGTGCAAGAACTCGGCGTCATACTCGAAGGGGTCGATGTGCGAGCTGATACAGACCGGCGAGGATGAGAAGTTCTACTACTTCGAGTTCCGCGACAACGGCACCGGCGTCGCCGACGAGCATCTGCCGCATCTCTTCGAGCGTTTCTACCGTATCGACTCGGGCCGCTCGCGCAAGTCCGGAGGCACCGGCCTCGGCCTGCCCATCGTGCAGAACACCGTACTTGCACACGGTGGCAAGATTGAAGTCGCAAACGGCGAGCTTGGCGGCCTTGCCTTCAGGTTCTCGCTGCCTAAATTCCGCCCGCCGAAGAGATTCTGACCGAACATTACGCGGCTGCCGCGCGTTTAATCAATAGTTCAGTTCATCGCATTATGAAGAAGTATTGTGTTATCGCCGCAGCCCTTGTCGCTGCAATGCCTGCCGTCTGCGGCAGGAACCTCACCCTTTCAGACGTCGCCGGGCGCCTGGCGGCCGTCAGCTGCTATGCCGACTCGTGTACCTACGAAGTGCTGCTTGCATCGCTGTCAGAGCCTGTCAGCTACAGCATCGCCCTTGAGTCGTCGCTGCCCGGGCAGCCCGACACGCTCTCGCCCTGCGACTACATGATAGAGTGGTCGCTGCCCACCCCCTCGGGCATATCCAAGGGGTTCTCGGCCTATGCCGGAGGCTCCCATTTCCGCTTCCGCGACGGCCGCATGCAGGAGTACCACTACAGCGACAGTGCCGAGCCGTTCGCGCCGTCGTCCGACGTGAGCCGCGGCGTGCAGCGGCAGGTGCAGTTCGGCGACCTTCTGCCCCAGTTCATCGGAGCGCACTTCGCCGAGATGGAGCGCGACAGCACATATATCTATAAGCTGACAGCAGATACCATCGTATCGGGCAGGCCGTCGACTGTCATCGAGGGCGTGAGGCGTGCCGGCGGGTACGACGGCTCGGAATATGTCTACATTCTCGACCGCGAAACGCTGCTGCCCCTACGCATCGAGCTTGAGAACAACCCCGGTCAGATAGGAGAGCAGAGCATCGCCGTCACATACCACGGCTACAGCGCTCCCGACGACTGTCGCCCTCTCACGGCCGACGTCATAGCGGCACGGCAGCCCGAAGC
>JAICZO010000269.1 GCA_029057255.1 Muribaculaceae bacterium
TGCCGCAAGTGGTCGGCGCATATTCTGTGTCGGTGTGTGCTTTAAAGTGTGATGAATGCCGCCCGTCAGGAGCTTTTCTTACGTCTTGCGGGAGCTTTTTTAGTCTTTGCGGGCGAGGCGTCGGTGTCTTCGACGATTTTCATTGCCTGCTCGTAGGTGAGCGACTCGGGGTTCTCGGTGCCGCGGGGTATCTTGTAGTTTTTCTTCTTGTAGGAGATGTATACGCCGTAGCGGCCGTTGAGAATCTGCAGGTCGGGGTCGTTGTCGAAGGTGCGCACGAGCTTCTGCGAGTCGGCCTTGCGCTTGGCTTCGATAAGCTCGACAGCCTGCTCGAGGGTCACTTCGGCGGGAGCTATGTCCTTGGGCACGGAGACGTACTTGCCGTCGTGCTGCACGTAGGGGCCGAAGCGTCCGACGCCCACCTTGACGGCTTTGTCCTCGAATGTGCCGAGCTCGCGGGGGAACTCGAAGAGCTTCAGAGCCTGCTCGAGTGTCAGCTCCGACATCGACTGGCCTTTGAGCAGTGATGCGAAGCGCGGTTTCGCCTCGCCGTCGCTGCCGCCTATCTGCACCACGGGGCCGAAGCGGCCTATCTTGACGCTGACAGGCTCGCCGGTGGCGGGGTCGGTGCCGAGCATGCGCTCGCCGAACTTGGGTCCGTTGGTGATGGTGAGTGCGCTGTCGACGGCAGGGTGGAACATGCTGTAGAACTGGCCTATCTCCTCGTCCCAGGGGAGGCGTCCGTGTGCTATCTCGTCGAATTTCTCCTCGACGTTGGCCGTGAAGTTGTAGTCGAGGATGTCGGGGAAGTATTCAGTGAGGAAGTCGTTGACTATCACGCCTATGTCGGTGGGCAGCAGTTTGCCTTTCTCTGAGCCGGCCGTCTGCTTGCGCACTTCTTTGGCGATGTCGCCGTCATGGCCGAGGGTGAGGGTGGTGTAGCTGCGCACGGTGCCTTCGCGCTCGCCGCGCTCGACATAACCACGCTGCTGTATTGTCGAGATTGTGGGGGCGTATGTCGACGGGCGTCCGATGCCGAGCTCTTCCATCTTCTTGACGAGCGATGCCTCGGTGTAGCGGGGCGGCTGCTGTGTGAAGCGCTCTGTGGCTTCGGCGGCCTCGAGGGTGAGCTTGTCGCCTTCCTCGAGAGCGGGGAGGATGGGGAGCTCGCCGTCGTCGGCGCTGTCGTCGTCATGGCCTTCGATGTACACGCGCAGGAAGCCGTCGAACTCGAGCACCTCGCCCGTGGCCGAGAAGGGGTGCGGCACGCCGGGGGCGCTGATGTCGACGTTGGTCTTGCGGATGCGGGCGTCGGCCATCTGCGATGCTATGGCGCGCTTGCGTATCAGTGTATAGAGCTTCTGCTCCTGCGACGAGGCGTCGGCTATGGTCTCCTTGTCGACGTATGTGGGGCGGATGGCCTCGTGCGCTTCCTGGGCGCCTTTCGACGATGTATGGTACTTGCGCACGTGCAGGTACTCCTCGCCGAGACGCTCTTTAATCTGTGCTGATATTGATGCTACGGCTTCGTCCGACAGGTTGACCGAGTCGGTACGCATGTAGGTGATATGTCCGTTCTCGTAGAGATGCTGTGCCACCATCATTGTCTGAGCGACGGAGAAGCCGAGCTTGCGTGCGGCCTCCTGCTGGAGTGTCGATGTGGTGAAGGGGGGAGCCGGCGATTTCTTGACAGGCTTCACGCTGATGCCCGTCACGGCGAACTGCCCGCCGCGGCATGCGAGCAGGAATGCCCTTGCGGCGGCTTCAGAGTCCAGGCGCTTGCTCAGCTCGGCGCGGAGGCTTCCTCCGCCCTGCGGCTCGAAGAGAGCCGTGACGCGGAAGTAAGGCTCGCTGACGAAGTCTCTGATTTCGTTCTCGCGCTCCACGATGAGCCTTACCGCCACCGACTGCACGCGGCCTGCCGACAGAGCGGGCTTGAGCCTCTTCCACAGCACGGGCGACAGCTCGAAGCCGACAATGCGGTCGAGCACGCGGCGCGCCTGCTGGGCGTCGACACGGGCGATGTCGATGTCGCGGGGATTCTCGATGGCGTGGAGTATCGCCTTCTTGGTGATTTCGTGGAAGACGATGCGGCGTGTGTTCTGAGGCTTGAGGCCGAGCACCTCGTAGAGATGCCATGCTATCGCCTCTCCTTCGCGGTCCTCATCGGATGCGAGCCACACGGTCTTGGCTTTAGCCGCGGCCTTCCTCAGCTCTGCCACGAGCTGGGTCTTGTCTTCCGGAATTTCGTATATCGGACTGAACCCGTTGTCGATGTCGATGCTGAAGCTTTTCTTCTTGAGATCGCGGATATGGCCGTAGCTCGACATGACTCTGTAGTCGTCGCCGAGGAATTTTTCGATAGTTTTGGCCTTTGCCGGAGACTCGACAATGACAAGGTTGTTAGGGG
>JAICZO010000027.1 GCA_029057255.1 Muribaculaceae bacterium
GATCATGCACATGACAAAGACCCTGAAGACAACCGACCGCAAGATGAACTACTTCTACGGCGCCCGCGCCCTCAACGAAGTATTCTATCTCGACGACTTCCTCCAGCTCGAGAAAGACTTCCCCAACTTCAAGTTCCATCTCGCCCTCGACCGTCCCGACCCCGCCGCCGACGCAGCCGGCATAGAATACACACCGGGATTCGTGCATCAGGTCATCTACAACACATACCTTAAAGACCACGACTCACCCGAGGACATCGAGTACTACATGTGCGGTCCCGGCCCGATGAGCAACGCCGTCAACAGCATGCTCGACAGCCTCGGCGTAGACCCCGCCAGCATCCACTACGATAACTTCGGCGGATAACACACTGCCTGAACTGTGCCGCCCCAAGGCGTAAAAACACCAAAAAAAACGCCCCGGCGGCACAAATCGTGCTAAAATGACTCTGGCACGTTTGCAAGATAAACCAAAAACGCTTATCTTTGCCAAACAAATCCAACCAAAGCCGCCATCGGCGGCATGTGCCATGCAGAAGACACATAACAAAACCAATAAATAACCTAACGAATGAAAAGAGTTTATACATTCGGCGACGGTAAAGCAGAAGGTAATGCAGAAATGCGTAACCTCCTCGGTGGCAAAGGTGCCAACCTCGCAGAAATGAATCTCCTGGGAATGCCCGTCCCCCCCGGCTTCACTATCACAACTGAAGTCTGCAACGAATACACACAGTATGGCCGCGAAGAAGTGGTCGCCCGCGTAAAGGGTGAAGTCGAAGCTGCCATCGCGCACGTTGAAGAACTCACCGGCAAAAAATTCAACGATCCCGCCAACCCCCTCCTCGTATCCGTCCGCTCAGGCGCCCGCGCCTCGATGCCCGGTATGATGGACACCGTCCTCAACCTCGGTATGAACGACGCTACAGTAGCATCTCTCGCTGAAAAGAGCGGCAACCCCCGCTTCGCTTGGGACAGCTACCGCCGCTTCGTCCAGATGTACGGCGACGTCGTTCTCGGCATGAAGCCCAAAAAGAAAACCGACATCGACCCCTTCGAGGAAATCATGGACAAGGTCAAAGAAGCCAAAGGCATCAAGAACGACACCGATCTCGATGTTGAAGACCTCAAGAACCTCGTAAAACTCTTCAAGGCTGCCGTTAAGGACTATACCGGCAAAGACTTCCCCGACAACGCTTGGGAACAGCTCTGGGGCGGTATCTGCGCCGTATTTGACAGCTGGATGAACGAACGCGCAATCATCTACCGCCGTATGAACCAGATCCCCGAAGAATGGGGTACAGCCGTCAACGTACAGGCAATGGTATACGGCAACATGGGCAACAACTCCGCTACCGGCGTAGCTTTCAGCCGCGACGCAGCTACCGGCGAGAACATCTTCAACGGCGAATACCTCATCAACGCACAGGGTGAAGACGTAGTAGCAGGTATCCGCACACCCCAGCAGATCACAATCGAAGGATCACGCCGCTGGGCTGCCCTCCAGGGTATCACCGAAGAAGAACGCGCATCCAAATATCCCTCGCTCGAAGAAGCAATGCCCCTCTGCGCAAACGAACTCTTCGCCATCGCAGCACGTCTCGAAGAATACTACAAAGACATGCAGGACATGGAGTTCACCATCCAGGACGGCAAACTCTGGATGCTCCAGACCCGTAACGGCAAGCGTACAGGCGCCGCTATGGTCAAGATTGCAATGGACCTCCTCCGTGCAAACGTCATCGACGAAAAGACCGTCCTCCGCCGCATGGAACCCCAGAAGCTCGACGAGCTCCTTCACCCCGTATTCGACAAATCAGCCCTCAAGCGCGCTGAAGTCGTTGCCAAGGGTCTCCCCGCATCTCCCGGTGCAGCTTCCGGTCAGGTAGTATTCTCCGCCGAAGAAGCAGAAGCATGGGCAGAAAAGAAACGCAAAGTCGTCCTCGTCCGTATCGAGACATCACCCGAAGACCTCCGCGGTATGGCAGTGGCACAGGGTATCCTCACAATGCGTGGCGGTATGACATCACACGCAGCCGTAGTAGCCCGCGGTATGGGTAAATGCTGCGTATCAGGTGCAGGCGAAATCAAAGTAGACTACGTTGCCAAGACCGTAGAAATGGGTGGCAAGACATACAACGAAGGTGACTGGATTTCGCTCAACGGCTCGACCGGTGAAGTTTACGACGGTCAGGTTCCCACAGCAGAACCCGCACTCGACGGCGACTTCGCAGCCATCATGAACCTCGCCGACAAATTCACAAAGACCCTCGTCCGCACCAACGCCGACACACCCCGCGACGCTCGTCAGGCACGCAAATTCGGCGCACAGGGCATCGGCCTCTGCCGCACAGAACACATGTTCTTCGAAGGCGACCGCATCAAAGCCGTACGTGAGATGATTCTCGCATCCGACCTCGAAGGCCGTCGTGCAGCACTCGCCAAACTCCTCCCCATGCAGCGCGGCGACTTCGAAGGCATCTTCGAAGCAATGGACGGCTTCGGCGTGACAATCCGTCTGCTCGATCCCCCTCTGCACGAATTCGTACCCCACCAGACAGCAACACAGAAAGAACTCGCCGAAGAAATGGGTCTTACCCTCGAAGAAGTCAAGGCTAAAGTCGACGCTCTCGAAGAATTCAACCCCATGCTCGGCCACCGCGGCTGCCGTCTCGGTATCACATACCCCGAAATCACCGAAATGCAGACACGCGCCATCATCGAGGCAGCTATCGCTTGCAAGTCGCGCGGTATCGACGTACACCCCGAAATCATGGTGCCCCTGGTAGGCTCACTCAAAGAGCTCCAGAACCAGGCTGACGTCATCCACGCAACAGCAGCCAAAGTATTCGAAGAAAAGGGCGAAAGCATCCGCTACAAAGTCGGTACAATGATCGAAGTGCCCCGTGCAGCCCTCACCGCCGACGAAATCGCTACCGTAGCCGACTTCTTCTCCTTCGGTACAAACGACCTCACACAGATGACCTTCGGCTTCTCGCGTGACGACGCACCCAAGTTCCTCAAGTTCTACAAAGAACACGGTGTCATCAAGACCGATCCCTTCGAAGTCCTCGACCAGGTAGGCGTAGGCCAGCTCGTCCGCATGGGCGTAGAAAAGGGTCGCAGCTCTAACCCCGACCTCAAGGTAGGTATCTGCGGCGAGCACGGCGGCGAACCCTCGTCAGTCATCTTCTGCGCTAAGCTCGGCATGAACTATGTCAGCTGCTCACCCTTCCGCGTTCCCATCGCACGTGTAGCAGCGGCGCAGGCCGCGATAGAGGACTAAAGACAGGTTCTCTAAAGACCCAAGATAATTAATAAGTTAGGCTGTAATGGTCGGAAAAACCGAACGTTACAGCCTAATTTTTTTGGTCTCGTCCGTTCATTTGTCATTACTTTCCGAGTACAAATAATCGAGATTGTTGACCAATTGTTGAC
>JAICZO010000270.1 GCA_029057255.1 Muribaculaceae bacterium
GTTGAAGTTCGAGTCCCACGTGAAGTCGCGGGTCTTGATGTTTACGGTGTTGAGCGAGAACTCGATACCGGTGTTGGAGACGCTGCCTACGTTCTTGTATGCCGAGAGGAAGCCCATCGACGGTGCCAGGGTGGCGTTGAGCAGCAGGTCCTTGGTGTGCTTGTAGTACCAGTCGGCGGTGAACTGTATGCGGTCGTTGATGAAGCCCAGGTCAAGACCGACGTTATACTGCACGGTGGTCTCCCATTTGAGCTTGGAGTTGCCCAGCGAGGCGGGAACCACGCCTTTCAGCGCCGAGTTGTTGACCGAGTAACCCGAGGTGGGCGATATCACGAGGCTTGTGAGCGAGGCGTAGTCGGTCACTCGGTTGTTGCCGGTGGTACCGGCTCCGAGGCGCAGCTTGCCCTGAGTGAGCCATGTGGCGTTCTTGGCGAAGTTTTCTTGTGCGAAGCCCCAGGCGAGAGCGGCCGAGGGGAATGAGGCCCAGCGGTTGCCTTTGGGGAATTTGGAACTGCCGTCGGCACGGTACGACACCGTGACCATGTAGCGCGATTTGTAGCTGTAGTCGGCACGGGCGAGGAACGACATCAGTGAGTTCGATGTGCGGCTCACGGGCGCTTTTGTGACAGTACCTTCGTCGAGTCCGGCAATGCCGAGCTCCTCGTTGGGAACGTTGATCGAAGTGAAGCCGTCGGAGAAATAGCGGTTGTCCTGCAGGGTGAAGCCGCCGAGGAGTTTGAGCTTATGGCCTTTCTTGAGCTTGAAAGTGTAGGTGAGGGTGTTCTCGTTGAGGAAGTTGGAACGCTCCCAGTTAGTGATACTGCCGTTCACCTTCTCGTTGGTGCGCGGATTGCCGAGGCGGGAGCTGGAGTTGTTGAAAATCTCGCGGCGCTGGTCGACGCGGTTGTAGCCGCCGGTTATGCGCAGGACGAGGTTGTCGAGAATCTTGTACTGTACGAACGCGTTGGCGATGAATGTGTTTGTAAACATCGGGTTGTGCTCGTTCTGCACAGCCATCACAGGATTGATGCGATAGTCGCGTGTCGGATCGAGAGTGTCGTCATAGAGATCCTCAAGCAGATCGTCCTGCCAGAGTGTGCCCACCGGACGGTAGCCCCACATGCTGTACATGATGCTGGCTGTGGGCGAGGCGTTCTGTTCGGCAGCGATAGTGCCGAACTTCTTGGTATGTGTATAGTTGAGGTTGAGGCCTACTTTGACCTTGCGGTGCAGGTTCTGCTCAAGGTTGAGGCGGCCCTGGTATTTGCGGAAACCGCTGTTGGTTATCACGCCGTCCTGGTGCACGGCGCTGCCCGAAATAGAGTAGCGTGTGTTTTCGGTACCGCCGCGGACCGAGATGTTGTGATTCATCACGAAGGCGTCGCGAAGGACTTCGTCCTGCCAGTTGATGCCCTTTTCGTTGCGGTAGTCATCAAGAGTCTTCTCGTTGCCGAGGTACATCGAGGCGTAGAGCGTGGGGTTGACGTCGAGCTGGTAGCGGACGAATTCGTAGGGGTCGAGCATCTCTTGCTGTTTGATGGCCCGCTGAGCGCCCATGTAGAGATTGTACGACACCACGGGGCGTCCTATCTTGCCTTTCTTGGTAGTGATGAGTATGACACCGTTGGCGCCGCGTGCTCCGTATATCGCCGTAGCGGAGGCGTCTTTGAGAATCTCCATCGATTCTATTTCCTCGGGGTTGAGGACGTTGCCGATAGAAGTCTCGAGAGGGAAGCCGTCGACCACATACAGCGGTGTGTTGCACTGTGGCAC
>JAICZO010000271.1:0-537 GCA_029057255.1 Muribaculaceae bacterium
ACCCCGCACAACCACTTTAATGCGCTGAAATACAGAGCTTAACAGTCCGAGACAAGCGCGGCGCCTCCCTCCGGAGACGCCGCGCTTCATAACACGCTGAGGACAACGCACTTGCACAAAATTCCTATTTTCCAAATATTTCACAGTTTGTTTTAGAACTTTTTTTGTCGGAATTTTGCATCCGTAAAACAACCCCCTCTTACTCCCGAAATGACTACGACACACCAGGAACTTTGGGCGATGTGCTGTCAGTTTATCAAAGACAACATTCCCGCCCAGCAATACGAGACATGGTTTCGCGATATCACATCCGAGCGATATGATGACGTGGAGCGCAAACTCGTACTCAAGGTCAAGTCGCAGTTTTTCGTAGACATCATCGAGGAGCGCTACCAGCCCGTACTCCGCTCGGCCGTCAGAAAGTTCTTCGGCGACGGAGTGCAGATTTTCTACTGCTACCGCACTGTCGCAAGCGACCCGTCGACCGCCAACACCCAGCGCAGCTCGGCGCCCTCGCCCACAATCCTCGCCCAGGCA
>JAICZO010000271.1:547-3415 GCA_029057255.1 Muribaculaceae bacterium
GGCAAGGACAAGAGCCGCCAACCCCTTTGTGCGCGAGACTGCAGGCGATGACTTCGACCCGCAGCTCAACCCGCGCTATACGTTCGAGAACTACTGTCTGAGCGACAGCAACAAGATTGCACGGTCGATAAGCGAGTCGATAGCCAACGACCCCAAGCTGAAGACATTCAACCCGCTGTTTATCTTCGGCCCCGCCGGCGTCGGCAAGACACACCTCATACAGGCGATAGGCATACGCATCAAGGAGCGCAACCCTCAGGCACGCGTGCTCTACACCACCGCACGACTCTTCCAGAGCCAGTTCACAGCCGCGGCACAGAAGAACATCAACAACTTCTACTACTTCTATCAGAGCATCGACACGCTCATCATCGACGACATCCAGGACCTGCAGAATATGGACAAGACGCAGAACACGTTCTTCCATATCTTCAACCACCTCCGTCAGCACGACAAGCAGATCATCATGTCGAGCGACCGCTCGCCCGCCGAGATGGAAGGCTTCGAGGAGCGTCTGCTGAGCCGCTTCAAATGGGGCATGCAGGTCGAGCTTGAGCGTCCCGACATCGAGCTGCGCCGCGACGTCCTCAAACTCAAAGCCGAGCAGGACGGACTGTCGCTGCCCCGCGACGTGGCCGAATACATCGTGTCGAATGTCACCAACAGCGTCCGCGAGCTGGAGGGCATCATGGTATCGCTGATGGCACACGCCACCGTGCTCAACCGCGAGGTAACCCTCGACCTGGCAAAGCGCGTGATGCAGAATGCCGTCAAAATCAACCGCCGTCAGGTCAACTTCGAGATGATTACCGAGGCTGTGGCATCGCACTACAACATCACACCCGACCTGCTCTTCACAAAGAGCCGCAAACGCGAGGTTTCGGACGCCCGCCAGATTGTCATGTATCTCGCCAAGAAACTTGCCAAGATGCCTCTGACCACCATCGGACACAAAATCGACCGCTCGCATGCGACTGTCATCTACGCCTGCAACAACATCGAGGACCGACTCTCTACCGAGAAAAAACTGGCCTCCGATCTCGACGCCATCGAGGCGGCAATACAGTCATGCTGACGCGAAAGCTATTTTTACAATTTTTTAAAGAAATTTATCCTTAATCATCCCCTCCGACTGTCCTTAAATTCCCAATAAATTTGCTACTTTTGCAAATCATTTTTTCAGCAGATGGGAATTGACACACGAGAGCATACGGGTAAGGTCACGGGGCTAACTCGCAACGGGTTAGCCGTACAGCTCCACGCCCTCCCCGAAGGCTCGGACTGCAGTGGCTGCGCATTGAAATCAACTTGCGGCGCAGCATCCGGCGAGACTGTCACCGTCGAGGCCACAGCGCCGTCCGGCATTGAGCGAAAAGACGTCGTCGGACGTACGGTCGTCCTCCGGCCTGATGCTTCGGCACAGCTCACCGCCACGATGGCACTGCTTGGCTTGCCTCTTGTAGTTTTTCTTGTCCTTGCCGTCGCCGGCACGCTTCTGAGGCTCGAACAGGGTCTGACCGGCATCACCGCTCTGGGCGGCTCCGCACTCTCATACCTGTCAGTCAGCCTGCTGAGAAAGAACCGCCGTCCCATATGGCACATCATCAAAACCGCTGATACTCACTGATTCTGTTTTATGCAAGTATTTATATATACTGTAATACTACTGGGAGCTCTGGGCCTTGTCGGAGCTTTGGTGCTATATCTCACAGCACGCCGCTTCCACGTCGAGGAAGACCCGCGCATCGACGACATCGCCGCCCTGCTGCCCGGCGCCAACTGCGGCGGCTGCGGCCTCAAAGGATGCCGCGACTTCGCGACAAGATGCGTCACCAACGGTTCGCTCGAGGGCATGCACTGCCCCGTGTCGAGCAGCGAGACTCTCGCCGAGATGGCTCGTATTATAGGTGTGGAGCCGTGCGCCGCTGCCGAGCGACGTATCGCTGTGCTGCGATGCAACGGCAGCTGTGACGCCCGCGGCGAGCTGTATACGTATGACGGCACGCGCTCCTGCGCCATCATGGACGCTGTGGCTGTCGGCACACGCGGATGCGCCTTCGGGTGCCTCGGCTGCGGCGACTGCGTGGACGTCTGCCGCTTCGGCGCCATCAGTCTTGACAGCGCCACGGGTCTGCCCGCCGTCGATGCCGACAAGTGTACTGCCTGCGGAGCCTGCGTGACCGAGTGCCCGCGTAAACTTATCGAACTGCGACCGGCCGGCCGACGCGACCGCCGCGTATGGGTGGCATGCAGCAGCCGCGAGAAGGGAGCTTCGGCCCGCAAGACTTGCTCGGCGGCGTGCATAGGCTGCGGCAAGTGCGCGCGTACTTGCCCCTTCGGCGCGATAGAAATTAAAAACAATCTCGCATATATCGACCCCGGGAAGTGCAAGGCGTGCGGAAAATGTGTGCCAGCATGTCCGACCGGGGCTATACTCGCATCCTTCTCCGTACCCAACCAAGACGCGGCAAAACAATGATGAAAAAGACTTTCAGCAAAGGCGGCATTCATCCGCCGGCCTCGAAGACTGCCTCCCGCACCATCGATCTGCTGCCACTTCCGATGGCTGTATGCCTGCCGTTGGCGCAGCATATAGGCGCACCCGCCGGGCCTGTTGTCGAAAAAGGTCAGCACGTGACCCGAGGGCAGGTCATAGCCGAGAACAGCTCATATGTGTCGGCATCGCTCCACACTCCGATAAGCGGCACTGTCACCGCAATAGAGCATTGCGTGATGCCGTCGGGGAAACTCGCCGAAGCCATCATAATCAAGGCCTCGGAAGATGATCACAGCAAGGACAATGACGCTCGCAACGCATACTGGAGCGAGCTGGTGCCGGGAGTCTGCGACCGAAGCCTCGCCGAGAAT
>JAICZO010000272.1 GCA_029057255.1 Muribaculaceae bacterium
CCGCGGCGGCGGCGCCGGCGGTGAGCAGGCGCAGGCCGATAGGTATGCCCAGGGCGTTGACTTCGATGGCGACAATGGCGATGACCAGGCCGACCGCGGCCGATGTGCCGAAGATAGGCTGGAGCACGGCAAAACCGAGGAAACCGATGGTAGGCGATCCGCTGATAAGGGCGGATACGGCAGCGTCGGCCGACGTGTTGCTCTTGTACATCTTAAAGACAAAGTACACAAGGAAGAAGCAGGCAAGCAGGACGACGAAGGATACGACGGTAAGCTTAACGTCGACAGCGAGCATTTCACGGTTTGCCTTCACAATCGAGACAAAGAGTGCTGCAGGCAGCGCGTAGTTGAGGACGACCTTGTTGAGAATCTTGGCGTCTGCTCCGCTGAACGCACCGGCCTTTCCCGAAAAGAATCCCAGTGCCATGACGGCGAAAATCGGGACTATCGCATAAAGAATAATGTGCAGCATAAGTAAATAGTATTAAGTTGAAGTGGAAATATCGAAAAAAAAGCGGGAGCCGGAGAGAGAGACGTCCTTCCGGCTCCCGTCTGGGGAAAGATTTATACCGTGAAGTCTTCAAGCGGAGCGGGGTTGAGATACCCGATGTGACCCGATTCCTTGCCGGAGTCGGCGCCGAGCTGGACATCGATCATGGCCGGAGCCTTGGAGGCTATGGCCTCGGCAAGTGCCTCTGACAACTCCGAGGGAGTGGTCACGTAGTAGGACTTGGCGCCGAAGGCCTCGCCCAGCTTGTCATAGCGGGCATTGACGTCGAGAGTGGTTGGTGCGGGGTCGCTGCCGCCCGAGGGATTGACACCGATACCGTTGTAGATGCCGCCGTTGTTGAAGATGACCACTGTCACCGGGAGCTTGAAGCGGCATATCGTCGAGAAGTCCATGCCGGAGAAACCGAAGGCCGAGTCGCCCTCGACAGCCACGACACTCTTGCCGGTGGAGACTGCCGCGCCCACGCACGAACCCATGCCCATACCCATGATGGCCCACGTAGCGCAGTCGATGCGGTGACGCGGACGCGACATGTTGATGGTGTCGCGGGTATCGTCGAGAGTATTGGCGCCCTCGTTGACAAGTATCACGTCGGGATTTGCCTCGAGAACGGGCTTGATGGCGTTCAGAGCCGTCCAGTGGTTCATGGGGCTTGCGGCGGCGTTGGCTTCGAGACGCTGAGCGAAGCGTGCGTTCTTCTCCTTGGTCTGGGCCTGGAGCGAAGGCACCCAGGAGGCATCCATAGCCATCTTGTCGGGCAGTGCCGCGATGAGGGCGTCGAGCGAGCTTGCAAGATCGCCCACGACTGGCGCGGCGACAGGACGGTTGATGTCGATTTCCTCGGGGTCGATGTCGAGCTGCACAAACTTGGTGTCTGCGCTCCACTTGCCTTTGCCGCGGGAGAGCAGCCAGTTGAGTCGCGCGCCGACAAGCACTACCACATCCGACTCCTCCATTATGGTCGAGCGGCACGAGAGGGCGCTCAGAGGGCCGTCGTCAGGCAGTATGCCTTTGGCCATTGACATCGGGAAGTAAGGGATGCCGGTCTTGTCGACAAGAGCCTTGAGCCTGTCCTCGACACGTGCGTATGCAGCACCCTTGCCGAAGATAAAGGCAGGTTTCCTTGCCGTCGCGATAAGCTCGGCGGCACGCTTGACCGCTTCGGGAGCCGGAGGCATGGCCGGGCAGAGGTCGACAGGCGAGTAGAAGAGTTTGTCGGCTTCTGTGGCATCCATGATGGCACCTAATGTGGGTGTCGTCACATCGAGATATACGCCGCCGGGGCGGCCGGAGATGGCTGCACGATAGGCGCGCACGACTGCCGTGGGGATATCCTCGGGGCGGTTGACGCGGTAGGCTGCCTTGACAAGGGGCTTGGCGATGCTGAGCTGGTCGAGACCCTCGTATGTGCCCTGGAGCAGGTCGATAGGCTCACGCTCGCTCGAGCCGCTGATCTGTATCATGGGATAGCAGTTGACAGTGGCATTGGTGGTGGCGGTGAGACCGTTGAGGAATCCTAACGACGACACTGTCAGCAGCACGCCCGGGGTGTGGGTCAGATAGCCGTGGGTGGCGGCGGCCATGCCGGCCTGCTGCTCGTGTCTGAAACCCACGAATCTCATACCCTGCATCTGGGCGATATATGCGACCTCGGTCACAGGTATGCCCACAAGGCCGTACATCGTGTCGATGCCGACCATACGGAGAGCACGGACGAGGATGTCCATACCTGTCACCTGATCGGGGTATTTTGGCGCGGGCGCGGCGCCTGTGGCCGGTGTTGATGTTGTTGTTGCCATATTGATGGGGTATGTCAGGTTACTTTGATGCGGGAGCCTGCTTGGGGGCTGTTGTGCCGTTGGCCTTGAACGACGCTATCTGTTCGGCCGTATAGCCCAGGTCTGCAAGCACTTCGTCGGTATTTCCGCCGAGCGAGGGGCAGGGGCCGTATGTAGGCTGGAAGTTCGACATGGTGAAAGGCACGCCCACGGTGACGAACTCGCCGATATTGCCGCCCTGGTTGATTTTGACGAGAGTATTGCCGTCATAGAGGCTCTGGTCGTCCATAATTTCCTTGGTCGACAGAACGGGACCGACAGGCACACCGGCCTTCGAGAGCGCTTCAGTCACTTCGAACTTGGTCTTGTCGATACAGTACTGCTGGATACGTGCGAGGATGGCTTCTTTGTGGCGGTCACGCGCGTCGGCGGTATTGAAGTCGGGGTTGGTGAGCCAGTCCTCGAAGCCGAGAGCCTTGCATGCCAGCTCGAAGTCCTTGGCGCCGCGCTGAAGGATGACGTATACATAGGCGTTGGGGTCGGTTTCCCAGCCCTTGCACTTGTATGTCCATCCGAGGACGCCCGAGCCTTCGGTATTGCCCGAGCGGGGCACGAAGTCGCCGAACTTGCCGTTGGGGTACTGCGGGAACTGTGTCAGGTATCCGAGACGGTCGAGAGTAAGCTGGTCGCGGGTCTTGATACGACAGAGGTTAAGACATGCGTTGTGCATCGACTGGTAGACATATACTCCCTCGCCGGTGTGCTCGCGCTGCATAAGAGCCGCAAGCAGGCCGATTGTGAGGTGCATGCCGGTATTGGAGTCGCCCAACGCGGCACCGCTCTGGGTCGGTATATTGTACTCGCCCTCGTACCAGCCTGTTGTCGAGGCGGCGCCGGCCGTAACCTGTGCTACCGGCTCGTAAGCCTTCAGATTGACATACTGAGAGCTGAGAGGGAAGCCCTTGATGGTGCCGTAGATACACCTCGGATTGATTTTGTGGACTTCTTCCCAGCTGAAACCGAGCTTGTCCATTGCACCGGGGTGAAGATTCTCGACGAAAATATCAGCTTCCTTGATGAGCTTGGTAAGAATCTCCTTGCCGTCGGGGGTGGCGGCATCGAGGGTGAGTGATTTCTTGTCGGAGTTTAACTGGAGGAAGTAATAGCTCGGCTCGTGGGGGTCGAACTGCAACTCGTCTCGTGTGGCGTCGCCTGTACCCGGGCGCTCGATTTTTACCACATCGGCACCGAGCCATGCGAGAAGCTGTGTACACGACGGGCCTGACTGCACGCTTGTGAAGTCGACCACCTTAATACCTTGAAGAGGAGCGTAATTCATACTGAACTTTGGTTTATGAGTGATTAATCTTATTCAAGGAGACGAACCGAGCCAAATATCAGAGGCTCAATATTGTCTCTCATGCTTAAGAACAAGCACGCACAATAGAAAGTTCAGTGTGACGGCTCACTGCCGCAGAAGCCGGAGCATGGCCGCGCCGAGATTGGCAGTGGCCGTCTCGCGGCGCATGGCCTCGTGCAGCGGCATGCCTGCGGGAGTGATGCTCTCCACCCGGGCGAAGCCTGCGGCAAGCAGCAGCTCTCTGTCGGCGACACTCCCGGCAAGCGCCATGACGGGCACGCCTGCGGCCTTGGCGGCCTTGAGGACGGCATAGGGTGTCTTGCCGCCGAGGGTTGTGGCATCCATGCGTCCCTCGCCCGTGACCACAAGCGAGGCACCCGTGAGGGTGTCGGCGAAGCGGGCAGCAGCGAGTATGGCTTCGGCTCCGGGCACAGCCTCGGCTCCGAGGAATGCCATCATGCCGGCAGTGGCGCCTCCGGCAGCTCCCGCACCGGGCATGTCGGCAACTCGCGGGTCGGGCATGAGCCTCGAGAAGCTGTCCAGCCCCCCGGCAAGCTCGCGCACGGCGTCGCTGTCGGCACCTTTCTGAGGCGCAAATACCGGAGCGGCGCCGCGAGGCCCCGACAGCGGATTGTCGACATCGCACAGGACGGTGAAACGCACTCCCTCGGCCACTCCTCCGCGGGGATATATGACCGAGGCTATGTCAGTGAGCGAGCCTCCGGCAGGACTGATGTCGGCGCCATGCCTGTCGGCAAAACGGAAGCCCAAGGCATGCAGCAGCCCCGTGCCGCAGTCGACCGTCGCCGAGCCACCCGCTCCTATGACTATATGGCGCGCGCCTGCGGCGATGGCGTCGGCAATCTCGATGCCGGTGCCGCGGCTGCTCGTCAGCAGAGGGTTGCGCTCCGACTCGGCAAGCAGGGGCAGCCCCGAAGCATCGGCCATCGACATGAATGCCGTGTCGCCCGCAAGGGCATAGCGCACGCGCACCGAGCGGCCGAGAGGGTCGACGGTGTCGCAGACACGCAGTGTGCATCGGCGTGTGGCGGCAAGAGCCTCCACCGTGCCTTCGCCACCGTCGGCAACAGGCACTACAGTCACATCACAGCCGCGCAACAGCTCCCTAGCTGCCGCGGCACAGGCATCCCCGG
>JAICZO010000273.1 GCA_029057255.1 Muribaculaceae bacterium
GTTCCACTTCACCAAAGAAAACCAGTGGCTCACTTCACCCGAGAGCAACATGACCACCGGCGACTACAACTCGGGCTGGTACACCGTCAAGTACCCCATGTACAGCAACAACGACCCGGGTGCCGGCGAGAGCGACTTCGCCGAGATCCGTCTCCCCGAGATTATCTATGCGCTGGCCGAGTGCAAGCTGCGCAGCGGCGATGACAAGGCTGCCGGCAAGCTCCTCAACAGCGTCCGCCGCCGCTACTATCCCGAAGCCCTGCACCGCCATGTGCTCTATGCTCCCGAAGGCAATGTGGCTCTCGACCTTGACGAGATGCTCGACGAGTGGGGCCGCGAATTCCTCGCCGAGGGCCGTCGCCGTATCGACCTGATACGCTTCGACAAGTTCACCAAAGGCAGATGGTGGGACAAGACCCCCGACATCGACGAGCACGCCAAAATCTGGCCTGTGCCCCGTGTGCAGATAACTACAAATCCGGCTCTTGTGCAGAACCCCGGTTACAATTGACCCGAGTAATATTAAAACGATATCAAAATGAAGATATACAAGTTGACAGCGATAATCGCAATCATGGTCATGGGATTGTTCATGACAGGATGCGATGAAGAGAAAGAACTGATAGTCATCGAAGGAAACATACCCATCAAGACATCCACGCTCTATATCGTAGGCGACGCCACACCCGCCGTGTGGGATGTCAACAAGATGGTCCTCCTCGAGGTGAGCGACGAAGATCCGCTCGTGTTCATCTACGACGGCAATCTTGAGAGGGGTGAGATGAAAGCATACCTTACTCAAGGCAGCTGGGATGCTCCCTGTGTGCGCCCGATGACAGCAGGCCAGCCTATAAGCAAGGCCGACAATACAGAGGCTTTTCAGCTCTATTCAGGCGGCGAAGACCTGAAGTGGTATATAATGGACTCCGGTCACTATATACTTAAGTTCGACCTTCGCAACTGGACCCTCAGCACACCCTTCGTCGGCGATTGATACCCCCCCCGCCTGTGAATGAT
>JAICZO010000274.1 GCA_029057255.1 Muribaculaceae bacterium
TGTTGTCACCGGACACAGCGACGAAATCAAGGAAAATTTCAAGGACGACGCACCTCAGCGTGAAGTGACCGTGGCCGGCCGTATCATGAGCCGCCGCATCATGGGCAAGGCTTCGTTTGTCGAGCTGCAGGACGCCTGCGGCCGTATTCAGGTGTATATCTCGCGTGACGAGATTTGCCCCGACGAGAACAAAGACCTCTACAACATCGTCTTCAAGAAACTGCTCGATATCGGCGACTTCGTCGGCTTCAAGGGCTTCGTGTTCCGCACACAGACAGGTGAGATTTCGGTGCATGCACAGGAGATGACGGTGCTCAGCAAGAGCCTCCGCCCCCTGCCCATCGTCAAGGTCAAGGACGGTGTGACATACGACGCCTTCGACGACCCCGAGCTGCGCTACCGCCGCCGCTACGTCGACCTTATCGTCAACGACGGTGTCAAGCAGATATTCCTCAAGCGCACCAAGGTCTACAACTCGATGCGCGAGTACTTCAACAATGCCGGATACATCGAAGTGGAGACCCCGATACTCCAGTCTATCCCCGGCGGTGCCGCCGCGCGTCCCTTCATCACTCACCACAACGCCCTCGACATACCCCTCTACCTCCGTATCGCCGACGAGCTCTACCTCAAGCGTCTCATCGTGGGCGGCTTCGAGGGTGTCTACGAGTTCTCGAAGAACTTCCGCAACGAGGGTATGGACCGCACTCACAACCCCGAGTTCACATGTATGGAGATCTATGTCTCCTACAAAGACTATAACTGGATGATGACCTTCACAGAGCGCATGCTCGAGAAGATCTGTCTCGACGTCAACGGCACCACCGAGGTGCAGGTCGGCGACAACCTCATCTCTTTCAAGGCTCCCTTCCCCCGCGTGACAATGGCGCAGGCCATCAAGGACCACACCGGCGTCGACATCACCGGCATGGACGAGGCTCAGCTCCGTCAGACAGCCCGCGACCTGGGTATCGAAGTCGACGACAGCATGGGCAAAGGCAAGCTCATCGACGAGATTTTCGGCGAGAAGTGCGAGGGCAACTATATCCAGCCCACTTTCATCACCGACTATCCTATCGAGATGTCGCCCCTCACCAAGCGCCACCGCGACAACCCCGAGCTTACCGAGCGCTTCGAGCTGATGGTCAACGGCAAGGAGCTCGCCAACGCATACAGCGAGCTTAACGACCCCATCGACCAGTACGAGCGCTTCGTTGAGCAGATGCGTCTCGGCGAGAAGGGCGATGACGAGGCCATGATTATCGACGCCGACTTCATCCGCGCGCTCGAGTACGGCATGCCCCCCACATCGGGTATGGGCATCGGTATGGACCGCCTCGTCATGCTCATGACAGGCCAGACCGCAATTCAGGAAGTGCTCCTCTTCCCCCAGATGCGCCCCGAGAAAGTCGAGAAGCGCGACAGCGCCGAAGCTTTCGCTGCCGTCGGTGTGCCCGAGGAGTGGGTGGCTCCCCTGCAGAAGTCAGGTGTGCTGACAGTGGCGGCTCTCGCCGAAGCAGTGCCCGGAAAACTCTTCCAGGACCTCTGCGGAATAAACAAAAAGAACAAGTTAGGCCTCAAGAACCCCGGAGCAGAAGGCGTCAATGCCTGGATCGAGGCCGCTAAACAGAAATAAAACCGCTATGGACCACTTTCTATTCCCGGGACATATAGCCGTTATGGGTGGCGGCAGCTGGGCGACGGCGCTTGCCAAGCTCCTGCTGCAGAACTGCGACACCATAACGTGGTACATGCGCCGCGACGACCGCATCGAGGACTTCAAGCGCCTGCACCACAACCCGGCTTATCTCACGGATGTCAACTTCGACATCAGCCGCATAAACTTCTCGAGCGACATCAACGATGTGTGCAATGTCGCCGATACGCTTATGCTCGTGATGCCGTCGCCTTACTTCAAGGCGCATATCGACAAGATTACAACCGACATCTCGGGCAAGGCCGTGGTGTCGGCTGTAAAAGGCATCGTGCCCGACTCGAACGTTCTTATAACCGACTATATGAACGAACGCTTCGGCGTGGCCAAGGAACGCACTCTTGTCATATCCGGTCCCTGCCATGCCGAGGAAGTGGCTCTTGACCGTCCGTCATATCTCACAATCGGATGCACCGACCTGGGTAACGCCGAGCAGTTCGCCACACGTGTCGCCGGCAAGCACACCCACACCATAACGTCGAGCGACGTCGACGGCATCGAGTATGCCGCCGTCCTCAAGAACGTCTATGCCATCGCCGCCGGAATAATACACGGCATGAAGATAGGCGACAATATGACGGCCATCCTCATCTCCAACGCCATCCGCGAGATGGAGCGCTTCCTCGACGCCGTGTCGCCCCGCCCCAGGCAGATATGCGACTCGGTATACCTGGGCGACCTCCTCGTGACGGCATACTCCCGATTCTCGCGCAACCACAACTTCGGCTCTATGATAGGCCGGGGATACTCCGTGACTGCCGCGAAGATGGAGATGGAGCAGACCGCCGAAGGCTACTACGGCGCGAAGTGCATCACCGAAATCAATGCCCGCCACGATGTCGACATGCCGATTCTCAACGCGGTTTACTCAATACTCTACAAAGGTGTGCCCGCGACGCGCGCCCTTGCAGGGATAGCACGCAGACTCGACTGATGGCTAAGCTGCTGGGCCTTACGCTCGATGAGCTGCGCGAGGTGGTCGCGTCGGTGGGCCTGAGGCCTTTCGCCGCAGGTCAGATTGCCGCGTGGCTGTACCGCAAGCGCGCCACTTCGATAGAGCAGATGACCGACCTGCCCATGCGTGCCCGCCGCCTGCTCGAGGAGAATGGGTATACCGTCGGCCGCGAGGCTCCGATAGCGGAGGCTCGCAGCACCGACGGTACTGCCAAGTATCTCTTCATCGGCCGCAAGGGCCGCGATGTGGAGGCCGTCTACATACCCGACCACGACCGCGCCACCCTCTGTGTGTCGTCGCAGGCCGGATGCAAGATGGCATGCCGCTTCTGCATGACGGGCCAGGGCGGATGGCAGGGCAACCTCGACGCCGGCGACATCATCAACCAGGTGCTGTCGATACCCGAGAGCGAGAGCCTGACCAACATAGTCTTCATGGGTATGGGCGAGCCGGCCGACAATATCGACGCCGTACTCGCCGCCGTCGACATTCTCACCGCGCCGTGGGGCATGGCATGGAGCCCGAGGCGTATAACAGTGTCGACCATAGGCAAGCTCGACGGCCTGCGCCGCCTCCTCGAGGAGACACAGGTGCATATCGCCGTGAGCATACACTCGCCTTTCGCCCTCGAGCGCGAGAGGCTGATGCCGGTGGAGAAAGCATTCCCCATGCGTGAAGTGCTGCCCGTGCTCCGCGGATGCGACTTCGCCCACCAGCGCCGCCTGTCGATGGAGTATACAATGTTTGCGGGCATCAACGACGATGACCGTCACGCCGACGCTCTCGCAAGGCTCCTCAAGGGCATGCACGCGCGCGTGAACCTTATAAGATTCCACCGTACGCCCGGCTTCGAGGGCCGTCCCTCCGACAGGACGACGATGGAGCGTTTCCGAGACCGCCTCAACGAGGCCGGCATCACGGCGACTATACGCGCCTCGCGAGGCGAGGACATAATGGCTGCGTGCGGCATGCTCGCCGGCAAGGCCAAAACATCTAACAATACCACAGATGAACAATAGAAAAATACGAGTAGGCATAACTCACGGCGATACCAACGGCATCGGCTATGAAGTCATCCTCAAGATGCTTGAGGACGAACGCCTCGCCGAGATGTACACAATCATCGTCTACGGCTCGGGCAAGGCTGCTGCTTTCTACCGCAAGGCTATGAACCTGCCTGCGGTGCAGTTCAACCGCGTCGACAGTGCCGCTGACGCACGCGACGGTGTCTTCAACATCGTCAATGTCGTGGGCGAGGACCTGAAGATCGAGCCGGGAGTGCCTTCGCGCGAAGCCGGCGCTGCCGCCCTGGCCGCCCTCGAGACAGCCGTGGCCGACATCCGCCGCGGCGACATCGACGTGATGGTGACCGCTCCTATCAACAAGCACACCATACAGAGCGACACTTTCGCCTTCCCCGGCCATACGGAGTATCTCGAGGCTGCCGCCGCCGATGACGAGAACCCCGCCAAGGCGCTGATGGTGCTCTGCAACGACAATGTCCGCGTGGCTCTGGTGACCGCCCACATGCCTCTGTCGGCAGTGCCCGGGGCCGTCACCCGCGAGCTCGTCGTCGAGCGCATCGAGCAGCTCGACCGCTCTCTCCGCCGCGACTTCGGCATACAGGCGCCCCGCATCGCCGTGCTGTCGCTCAACCCGCACGCCGGCGAGAACGGACTCCTCGGCAAGGAAGAGGAGGAGACCATCATCCCTGCCATCGCCGATGCCCGCGAGCGCAAGCTGCTCGCTTTCGGTCCCTATGCCTCCGACGGATTTTTCGGCAGCGGCAATTATGCCGCCTTCGACGGCATCCTCGCCATGTATCACGACCAGGGTCTGACACCGTTCAAGACCATAGCGATGGACAGCGGCGTGAACTTCACCGCCGGACTCCCCTTCGTGCGCACCTCGCCTGACCACGGCACCGGATACGATATCGCCGGCAAGGGTCTCGCCCAGCCCGATTCGCTCCGCAGCGCCCTGTATATGGCTGTCGACATCTATCGCCACCGCGAGGCATACGAAGAGGCTTACCGCCGTCCGCTCCGCCGCCAGCACGTCGAGAAGGACAAGAGCGACCGCGCCGACAAGAATGAATAACACACGATTGAAACAAACCGAATTACCATAACGCATCATGCATTACGCCATAATTGCAGCGGGCGAAGGCTCGCGTCTGGTTCAGGAAGGTGTGGCAGTGCCCAAGCCTCTTGTCGACCTTGACGGCCGCCCTATGATACGCCGCCTTATCGACATCTTCGCCTCGTACCGCCCCGAGTCGCTCAGCATCATCGTCAACGAACAGATGACCGCCGTGCGCGAGTATCTCGAGAGTATTGCCGGCGAGCTGCCTTTCCCTCTGCACCTTACCGTCAAGTCGACCCCCAGCTCGATGCACAGCTTCTATGAAGTGTCGCGCAACTTCGAGTCGGGCAAGTTCATCCTCACCACTGTCGACACCATCTTCCGCCAGCCCGACTTCGCGCGCTATGCGGAGGCCTTCGACAATGACAGCGATGCCGACGGCTGCTTCGGTGTCACCGACTTCATCGACGACGAGAAGCCTCTCTATGTCGATGTCGATGCCGATGGCTTCATCAGCGCCTTCAGAGACGCGCCCGACGGCAACGACCGTTATATATCGGGTGGCATCTACGGCCTCACCGCTCCAGGCCTCAAGGTCCTCGAGCAGTGTATGGAGCGTGGCGTGAGCCGTATGCGCAACTATCAGCGCGCACTCGTGGAGGCCGGCCTCCGTCTGCGTGCTTTCCCTTTCCCCAAAATCGTCGATGTGGACCATGCCGGCGACATTGCCACGGCAAAGGCTTTCATCAACGAAGAAAACTGATTTTTATAGATACGACCACTGATTATGAGCGAACAGGATCCGGACATACTCTTCGACAGCACCGACATGCAGGCTGACGCTGAGCCGACAGGAACCGCCGGGTATAGCGAGGAGGATATACAGACTCTCGACTGGAAAGAGCATATCCAGCGCCGCCCCGGCATGTACATTGGCAAACTCGGCGACGGAACAAACAGCGACGACGGCATCTATGTGCTGCTGAAGGAGGTACTCGACAATTCAATCGACGAGTACATGATGGGATTCGGTCGTCAGATTGTGGTCAATGTCGACGAGGCGTCGGCCTCGGTGCGCGACTACGGCCGCGGCATACCCCTCGGCTCGCTCGTGGCCGTGGCCTCGAAGATGAATACCGGCGCAAAATACGACTCGGCCGCATTCAAGAAGTCGGTCGGTCTTAACGGTGTGGGTATCAAGGCAGTGAACGCCCTGTCGACGACTTTCGAGATTACGGCATACCGCGACGGCAAGTGCAAGCATGCCGTCTTCAACATGGGTAACATCGTCGAGGAGAGCGACATCGTCGACACCGACGAGCCCAACGGCACGCTGGTGAGCTTCACGCCGTCGGCCGGAATATTCCGCGACTACAAGTTCCGCGACGAATTCATAGTGCCTCTGCTGAAGAACTACACTTTCCTCAACACCGGCCTTGCCATAATCTTCAACGGCCACCGCTATATCTCGCGTCACGGTCTGCTCGACCTGCTCAAGGAGAACATGACCCAGGACGCTCCTCTCTATCCTATAATACATCTCAAGGGCGCTGACATCGAAGTGGCCATAACACACGTCAACCAGTATGGCGAGGAGTACTATTCGTTTGTCAACGGCCAGCATACCACGCAGGGCGGTACTCATCTGAGCGCCTTCAAGGAGGCCGTGGCCCGCACGCTCAAGGATTATTTCAACCGCAACTTCGAGTTCTCCGACATACGAAACGGTATGGTCGCCGCGATAGCCATCAAGGTCGAGGAGCCGCTCTTCGAGTCGCAGACCAAGACTAAGCTCGGCTCGCTCAAGATGTCGCCCGACGGCGTCTCGGTGGCCAAGTATGTCGGCGACTTCATCCGCAAGGAGCTTGACAACTATCTCCACCGCGAGAAGGATGTGGCCGAAGTCATCCTCAAGAAGGTGCAGGAGAGCGAGCGCGACCGCAAGGCTATGGCCGGCGTGGCGAAGAAGGCTCGCGAGACGGCCAAGAAGGTGAGCCTGTATAACCGCAAGCTCAACGACTGCCGCGTGCATCTGAGCGATACCCGCGGCAATGACGAGAAGAAAGAAGCGTCGTCGATTTTCATCACCGAGGGTGACTCGGCGGGCGGCTCTATCGAAAAGGTGCGCGACGTCGAGACTCAGGCTGTCTTCAAGCTCCGCGGCGGTCGCTTATACACAACTGACGCTG
>JAICZO010000275.1 GCA_029057255.1 Muribaculaceae bacterium
AACATAAGCTTGTCGTTGTGTTACGGGATTGAACGGAGCACGGTGTACCGCAGAACAAGCTCGACAAGGAAGAATCCGAGTGCGAGCCATGCCCACAGGGCGTAGTTGTCTTCGGTGTGCGAGAAGTGGCGCACGTCCATCTGTGTTTTCTCGAGGGCGTCGATTTCGGCAAATATCTCCTCGAGCACGCGGTTGCCCGTGGCGCGGAAGTATTTGCCGCCGGTGCTGTCGGCGATGGTGCGGAGCGTGGCCTCGTCGATGACAACCGGCTGCGGGTGGTACTCGATGCGGCCTGTCAGCGTGCGTGTGGGGAAGGGCGCGCTGCCGTTGGTGCCGATACCGATGGTGTATATCTTCACGCCAAGCTCTTTGGCCACTTCCGAAGCCGTCACGGGGGCGACGACGCCGGTGTTGTTGGAGCCGTCGGTGAGCAGTATTATGCTCTTGCTCTTGGCCTTGCCTTCCTTGAGGCGGTTGAGGGCAGTGGCGATGCCGTCGCCGATGGCCGTACCGTCCTCGAGGACGTTCATCGAGAGGTTCTGCAGGTACTGCAGCAGCTGGGCGCGGTCGACGGTCATGGGCACGCCGGTGAGGCTCTCGCCGGCGAATACCACGATGCCGATGTTGTCGCTCTCGCGCCCTGCGATGAAGCGAGCGGCCACTTCCTTGGCGGCGCCGAAGCGGTCAGGGTCGAAGTCGCGTGCCATCATCGACGACGATACGTCGAGGGCGAGCACGATGTCGGTACCTTCGGTCGATGTCGTGCGCCAGCTGTCGCGCTCCTGCGGGCGTGCCATCACTACGATGAGGCATGCGAGGGTGGCCATGCGGAGCACGAAGAGCAGGTGCCGGAGGTACTCCTTCCATGTGCGCGGAAGTTTGGCGAAGGGCTGTGTGGTCGACAGCGATATCGTGGCATGCAGATTGCGCTGCTTGAGTACATACCACACCGTAATGGGTATGATTATGAGCAGAGTCCACAGGAAATGAGGATGGGCGAATTGCATGGCTATTTCTTGTTAGAGGGTTGGTTGTCGGTGTTGCCGTCGGCTCCGGGCTCAGGCTCGGGGGCGGGCTTTGTCTGCTCGACGAAGCTCTGCGCGCGGGAGAATGCCCTGATGTTGTCGTCGGGCAGGGGGCGCACTTTGGCGAATTTCACGAAGGCGGCCATCGAAAGCACGGCTCTCATCTCGTCGGCTGTCATGCGGGTCTCGGGGTTGCTGCGGAGAGCCTTGACAATCTGTGTCGATGTCATCTCCATAGCGTAGATGCCGAAGCGTCCCTGCAGATACTGACGCAGGATGTCGACAAGCTCGGTATAGTATTCTTTCTCGTGTCCGCTCTCGGCCAGATTGCGCGAGCGCAGTGCCGACAGTCGGGTGATGGCCAGCTCGTAGGGCGGCACGGGCGGTGTGCGGCGCAGCTCGGCTGTCTCCTGATGGCGGCGGAAGCGGAACCATGCCCATGTCAGACCGGCGCATACGGCGATGCCGAGGAGTGTCCACAGCAGCCAGTCGGGTATGTAGTCATACCACCGCGACTGTGCCGATACTACCGACTCCATAGGGTGTATGGTCTCGAGAGAGTCGACGTCGACGGGCAGCACCTTGAAGGTCACCACATTGGAGAATGCGGTGTCGGCACCCGGCGCGCCGAGGACGGCGAAGGGAGGGAGGGTGACGGTGCCGGGGTCGAAGGCCTGGACGGTGAAGTCGAAGTCGAGACGGCTGTGGCCGGCCTCGTGTGTGACGGTGCTGTCGGAAGCCACCACGTCGACGCCGTTGAAAGAGATGTACTCGGCGCCCGGTGTGAGCATCGGGAAGTCGACAAGCTGTGCCGACGAGGCGAGAGCCTCGGGGATGTCGACCGTGACGTGCAGGCGGTTGAGGTCGCCCATCACCATGACGGTGCTGTCGGCCGAGGCCTTTACCGATATAGCGGGCGCGGCCCATGCGGCGGCCGACACGGCGGCGACGCCAAGGGCAGCCAGCGCTCTCTTTATATATAATATGGAGTCTTTCATACGGTCGAACGGTTTTTGAAGAGTCCCATCAGCGCCCTCACATAGTCTTCGTCGGTAGCTACCGACACGAAGTCGACCCTGGTGCCGCGCAGTGTCGCCGACATCTGCTGCTGGCGGTCGTACCACCACTTGTTGTAGGCCTTGCGGGTCTTGGCCGACGATGTGTCGACCCATCGTGTGGCTCCTGTCTCGAGGTCGGCCACGCGCATCAGTCCCACGTCGGGCAGCTCGCCGTCGCGTTTGTCATATACCTGTATGGCCATGACATCGTGGCGCGAGACTGCCACCGTCAGAGGCGTTCGGTAGTCGCTGCTGTCGATGAAGTCGGAGATAAGGAACATTGTGCACCTGCGCTTGAGGGCGTCGCTGAAGTAGCGCACCGCCTGTGCGATGTCGGTGCCCTTGTTCTCGGGCTGGAAGTCGAGCAGCTCTCTGATAAGGAAGAGGATGTGCTTGCGGCCCTTTTTGGGAGTAATGAACTTCTCTACGCGGTCCGAGAAGAAGATGGCTCCGATTTTGTCGTTGTTCTGGATGGCCGAGAACGCTATGGTAGCTGCAATCTCGGCTATCATTTCGCGTTTTTCGGGGCCTTCGGCGCCGAAGTTGCGGCTTGCCGAGATGTCGACCAGCAGCATAACGGTGAGCTCGCGTTCCTCTTCGTAGACCTTGACGAAAGGCTTGTTGTGCCTTGCCGTCACGTTCCAGTCGATGTCGCGTATGT
>JAICZO010000276.1 GCA_029057255.1 Muribaculaceae bacterium
GTCCACAACTCATACAAATCGCCCGACTCGGTCAACGCCATCGACTGGACGCTCAAGAAAGCGAACGCCGACCAGTTCGAATACTACCGCAACCTCATCCGCCTTCGCCGCAGCCACCCGGCATTCAGGATGACAACGGCCGAGGACATCGCCCGCAACATCGTCTTCGACAAGGTGACCGCGCCCAACGTGGTGTCATACAGCATCCGCAACAACGCCAACGGAGACTCATGGAAGGAAATAAAGCTCGTCTTCAACGGCTCGGAGAGCCCATACACAGCTAAAATACCCTCCGGGGACTGGACTGTCATCGCCCGCGACGGCCGTCTCGACCCCGACGGAATGGGCACTGTCAAGGGCGGCAAGATAAGCGTCGAGCCTATGTCGGCACTAATTCTCGCCAGAGAAAAGTAAGCGTCAGAGCATACTTCTAAAAAAACATAAAGTGCATCCGCGCAACCGTCAGAGGGTTGCACGGATGCTTTATTTTTTATATCTTTACGCTCAAATTGTGCACGCACACTACACCCTAATCCTGTATCCGATGAAAAAAACTCTGACAATATGCCTCGTAGTGGCTATAGGAGCCTTCGGAGCATGGCAGATTGCCCGTAACGCCGAGCAAATCAACGCCGAGCTCTTCGACAACGGAACTCCGGCATGGCTCGAGGCCGACTCGGCAAAAGCGATAAAAGCCCGAATAGCGGCTGACTTCTCCCTGACAAGAGAGGAACTGGCCGAGCAGATAAAACGCAACTACCCCGACGTGACCGACGCCGACATCGACCGCTTCGTGCAGATGCACTACATCGAGGCGAAGGATATCGACGGCCGACAGATGTTCCACCGCAAGTCGCCCCGCAACCTCGCGCTGCTCAACCCCGACTTCAACG
The DNA here is from genome assembly GCA_029057255.1 of Muribaculaceae bacterium. Lineage (GTDB taxonomy): Bacteria > Bacteroidota > Bacteroidia > Bacteroidales > Muribaculaceae > CAG-873. The sequence continues at coordinate 894 of JAICZO010000276.1, forward strand.
GCGGTGCACGCTACCGCGGCGACCGTGCCTCCGACGCCCGCATCAGCTACGTCGACTCTGTCCTCTCATACTACCGCGGCACCAATCCCGCAGGCCTCAGCCACCGTGTGACATACCGCTTCAGCATCGACGTCCCCTACAGCGAGGCCCTCGACGGCGACACTATCTCGGTATGGATGCCCGTGCCTCTGAGCGAACCGGAGGGCGGAAGGCAGCGCAATGTCGAGATTCTCGACGCCGAGCCGCTGTCGTATATCCTCTCGGGCGACAACTCCGTCCACAACAGCCTCTACTTCCGCGCCCCCGCTCCCGCCAAGGGCGATACTGCCCACTTCGAGTATGTGGGTCGCTTCATCACTTCGGGAGCATACATCCCTGCCGACAGCATCATGGCCCGCAAGAAGCCCTATGACACCGCGTCGGAGACATACCGCCGATACACCGCCCTCCCCGACGGCCGACACATCGTGCGCCTCGACTCGCTCGCCAAGACTATCGTGGGCGACGAGACCGACCCCTTCCGCCAAAGCGAGATGGTATTCGACTACATCATCCGCCGCTATCCCTGGGCCGGCGCTCGCGAGTACAGCACGATATCGTGCATCCCCGAGTATGTGCTGCGCGAAGGCCACGGCGACTGCGGCCAGGTCAGCCTGCTGTATATCTCGCTGATGCGCACCCTCGGCGTGCCCGCCCGCTGGGAAAGCGGCTGGATGCTGCACCCGGGCGAAGTCAACCTGCACGACTGGGCCGAAGTATACTTCGAGGGCGTTGGATGGGTTCCGGTCGATGTCTCCTTCGGCAGATATACCGGCGCCTCCGACCCCGAGATTACCGGCTTCTACTCCCACGGCATCGACTCGCACCGCCTTGCGGCAAACACCGGCGTCGGCGGCGAGTTCTTCCCCCGCAAGCGCTATGTGCGCAGCGAGACCGTCGACTTCCAGGTCGGCGAAGTGGAGTCGACAAAGGGCAATATGTACTACCCCGCATGGGACTATAACATGCAGATACTCTCAGTAGAACCAATCGAAGAAAACTCAGGCAAATGAAAAGATACATCATCACCATAGCCGTCGCGGCTCTGGCACTCTCGGCCTCGGCACAGTCCTCGGCCAACGAACTGTCGAAAGCACGCGCAGCGGTAGCTGCGGCAAAGTCGGCGACAGCGCCCGACGCCCGCCAGTGCATCTTTGACATCAAGGCATACCACGACACTGACGGCCGTCTCGTTGTAGGCGGCGTGACTTCTGACCGCGACGCACGCCGCGCCGTAGTGTCAAAGCTCGACGAGACAGGGCTCGAGTATGCCGACAGCATAAAAGTACTCCCCTACAACCGATGGGCACAGACCCGCATATCAGCGGCAAGCCACCGCGGTGCCGGAAGGCACAGCGCCGAGATGGTCACTCAGTCGGTGCTCGGCACTCCTCTGCGCGTGCTCGAGGCCTCGGGCGACTGGTGGCGCGTGCAGACCCCCGACGGATATATCGCATACGTGCCTTCGTCGTCGGTCGTGGCCAAGACCGACAGCGAGATGGCGGCATGGCGCAAGGCCTCGCGTTTCATCGTCACATCGCACTATCAGGTAAGAGCCTACTCCACACCCACCGCCGACAGCCCGCGTCAGATTGTGACCGACCTTGTCAACGGCTGCATCGTGACCGCCGTGGGCGGAGCCCCCAAGCTTACCGACGGCCGACTGCACATCGAGCTGCCCGACGGCCGCACGGGCTATGTCGACTCCTCGGCTCTCACGCCCGTGGAGCAATGGGCTGCACAGGACTTCGACGCCGACCGCATCCTCGACACCGCATACAGCATGGAGGGCACCCCCTACCTTTGGGGAGGAACGTCGGTCAAGGCTCTCGACTGCTCGGGCCTGGCCAAGGTGAGCTACTATGCCAACGGCATAATACTCATGCGCGACGCCTCCCAGCAGGCTCTAACCGGCACCCGTATCGAGGCGTCGGACTGGCGCAGATGCCGCCCCGGCGACCTGCTCTTCTTCGGCAACGCCAAGACTAAGAAAGTGACTCACGTGGCAATATACGACCACGACGGCGACTACGTGCACTCGTCAGGGCGCGTCAAGCGCAACAGCGTCGACCCCGACTCGCCTTCGTATCTCACCACACCGTTCCTGCATGCGGTGCGCATCGCCGGCAACGAGGAGACCAAAGGCATAACGAGAGCACGCAACCACCCCTGGTACTTCGACCGATAAAACAACTATCATACCCATACCCCGCCCCACACACAACCGATGAACCGAAGAAATTTCCTGAAGACCGGCATGCTCGGCGCAATGATCGCCGCATCGCCTATATCAATATCGGCACTCGACGAAGCCACACGCAAGGCCTCGCCATCGGGTCGCCTCAACCTCTCATTCCGCCCCTACGAGCTTCAGCTCAAACATGCTTTCAACCTTGCCCGCAGCCGGCGCACGACAACTCCGGGCGTGCAGGTGCAGATCGAGTACGACGGCATCATAGGCTACGGCGAGGCTTCGATGCCCCCCTATCTGGGCGAGAACGTGGCATCTGTCACAGAGTTCCTCTCGAAGCTTGACTTGGGACAGTTCACCGACCCGTTCCGCATCGAGGACATACACGAATATATGGAGAGCGTCGCCCCCAACAACCGTGCCGCAAAGGCTTCGGTCGACATCGCCCTGCACGACCTGACAGGCAAAATCATGGGGCAGCCCTGGTACAAGATATGGGGACTGAACCCCGAGCGCACGCCCAACACTTCGTTCACCATCAGCTATGACTCCGACCCCGCGGAGATGAAGAAGAAAATCGAGGAGACGGCGCCCTTCAAGGTCGTCAAGGTGAAGATGGGTGTCGGACACGACAAGGAGACCGTCGAGGCTCTCCGCCGGTATACCGACGTGCCTATCTGCGTCGATGCCAACCAGGGCTGGAACGACCGCAACAAGGCTCTCGAGATGTGCCACTGGCTGGCCGAGCGCAACTGTCTCTTTGTGGAGCAGCCTATGGACAAGGCCGCCATCGACGACACGGCATGGCTGCGCGAGCGCTCGCCGCTGCCTATCATAGCCGACGAGTTCCTCCAGCGTCTGCCCGACGTCAGACGCGCTGCCCAGGCTTACGACGGCATCAACATCAAGCTCATGAAGAGCACCGGCATGCACGAGGCTTATCAGATGGCGACCCTCGCCCGCGCACTCGGCATGAAGGTCATGCTCGGATGTATGACCGAGACATCGTGCGCCGTCAGCGCCGCCGCTCAGCTGGCTCCGCTGGCCGACTGGGCCGACCTTGACGGCAACCTGCTCATCGCCAACGACATCTTCGACGGAATGAAGATTGTCGACGGCAAGGTGACACTCTGCGACCGCCCCGGCATCGGAGTGATTCCCGTCTGACAAGTAAGACCACGCATACAGCAAGCGCCCGCACTCTACCTCTGATGGTGATGCGGGCGCTTGCTGATTTCGTAGTGCCGTCAGTGTCTCTTGTCGGCATCCGGACCGTTGCTGTTGCGGGGGTTGTTGTTGAGCATGTGAGTCTCCTGCCTGACACGGGCATTGCTGACAGTAGCGTCAGAGTCGGGTTTGTCAGACGAAGCCCCGGGGTAGTTGTTTACAGCATGGTCGATGGTCTGTTGTGTCGATTTTTTCTTTTCTTTCATAATGTAGTGTTCGAATAGGTTATCAATACCTATTCAACACCGATCAGGGGCAGGCGGTTCATTTCCTCGATATAGTTCAGTATAGCGTCACGGCCGAGCCCCTTCTCGCTCGATGTGCGGAACACGGGCGGCAGCTCCTCCCAGCTCTCGAGCAGCTGCTCGAGGTAAGCGCCTGTCTGACTCTCTCCGGCAGTGGCCGACTGCTTGTCCATCTTTGTGAAGACTATGCTGAAGGGCACGCCGTTCTCGCCGAGCCACTCCATGAACTCAAGGTCGATTTTCTGCGGCTTGTGACGGCTGTCGATGAGGACGAAAAGGTTGGTCATCTGCTCTCGGCCGAGGATATAGTTCTTGATGATGCCCTCGAGGCGGTCGCGGTCGGCCTTGCTGCGGCGCGCGTAGCCGTAGCCGGGGAGGTCGACGATATACCAGCTGTCGTTGACCAGGAAGTGATTGATGAGCATCGTCTTGCCGGGCGTTGCCGAAGTCATGGCAAGGTTCTTCACGCCGGTGAGCATATTGATCAGCGACGACTTGCCGACATTCGAGCGGCCGATGAAGGCATATTCGTGTCGCGCCTCGCCGGGGCATTTTCTGTAGTCAGTGTTGCTTATTACGAAGCGGGCGGTGTTGATTATCATGTTGTCTGTGTATTTGTCCGCACAAAGGTAACAATTATTATCGGATTATGCTCACTGGTCGTTGCGGTGCTCGCGCAACTCCTCGAGATAACTGGCGGTTATCACGCCCGACGGCAGCGCGATAATGGCCACACCGAAGAGCGACGACAGCATCGACACCACGCGGCCTATGTCGGTAACAGGGCACAGGTCGCCGTAGCCTACTGTCGTAAGGGTGACAGTGGCCCAGTACAGGGCGTCGAAGAACGAATGGAAAGTCGCTTCGCCGGTCTCGGGGTTGACGTGAGGCTCGGCGTTGAACATCACAAGTGCCGTGATGAAGATATAGAACAGGGCGAGCATCAGCACCGACAGCAATACTTCGCGCTCCTTTCTGAGCACCCGGAAGAATATCGAAATCTTGTCGCTGTAGCGGAACAGCTTGAGGAGCCGCACTATCTTGAGCAGACGCGTCAGTCGCAGAAGCTTGAAACGCGCGTTGACAAGGCTCAGACCGGGAAGTATCGACAGCAGGTCGACGATGGCCATCAGGGTGAACGGATATATCACGAAGGAGAGCCAACGCTTCCCCAGCAGCAGGTCGGCTGTAAACCATCTGACAAGGTAGTCGATGATAAATGCCGTCACCGTGATTATCTCGATGACATGGAATACGGGATATGTCTCGATGAACATCAGCGGCACGACACTGGCCATAATCATGACGAGCATGTACCAGTCATAGACCCGCGCCGCCCAATAACGGCTGTGGTCCCGGCCTATTATATTGAAGAGTTTTTCACGAAGCATGGCGCAGAAATAGTTTAATACTGCAAAGTTAAGTATTTTTCGCTGTTCGCGTGTCTGATTGACGGAATTTAGCTATCTTTGCCGTGTCTAATCCACTCACCCGCCCCATGAAGCTTATCAGAATACCATACATTGCATCCGCCCTGCTGCTGTCGGCGGTAGCGGCGCCATATGCCGGCGCACAGTCCATCGACGGCGACTGGACAGGGCAGCTCGAAGTAGGCAGAGCCTCGCTGAAGATTGTCTTCCACATCTCTCTCGCCGACAAAACAGTCTCAATGGACTCGCCGGACCAGAATGCGTATGGCATCGAAGGGCAGACCGTCTACATGTCGGCCGACTCGATACACTTCAAAGTCCCGAAACTGATGATGAACTACAGGGGCGGACTGCATCACAGGGAGATTACCGGCACATTCCGCCAGGGCATCATGATAGCGCCGCTGGCATTGTCGCCCGGTGTGAAGAAAGCCGCGCGCCCGCAGACACCATACCCGCCATTCCCCTACGCGACAGAAGAAGTCGTCTTCGAAAACAAG
>JAICZO010000277.1 GCA_029057255.1 Muribaculaceae bacterium
CATGGAAGGTATACTCCGTTGACTTATGTGATGATTGATTCCCTGCTGAGTCTCCATCCCGACATCACCCTCGTTACTGATAAGATTGAGGATGTCGAAGCCCTTGACAGACATCTTTCGCGGCATAAAGAGCGTATGATTGTCGAGTGTTTTTCGCCTGCGCAGTATGATGAATGTCGCAGGCTGGGATACGCTCCTATGAAATCTTATCATAATTTCACCCCGGGCGGACTCAATGTAATAAAAATCAAATCAGCAAGATACTGCTATCAGCAGCTTATCCCAACCCGATATGCCGTGTTTGACAATCGCGTAATGACCCGACGCGACGCTGACTCGATTTTCAGTTCTGACGCAAGGGTTCGGTTTGTTTATGTGGACGAGCTTGATTGAGAGCCTGTAATTCGCTGTTCTGTATGTCAATACTCAATCTCAAAATATTTCACGAGGCCGACGATACTCGATGGGCAACGACATGGATGTGTCTGGTCTACATCTCAATCGGCGGCATGTGTGATTTGCCGGGGGCAAATGTATTGCCATTTCCGATTTGGGTTAATTGGACTCTCGTTGTTCTTATCTGCTGTTTCAAGGCGTCGCTGGCTGTAATTTCGCTCAGACTGAGCCGGAGATACAAGGTGCTGTTTCCGGCGACGGTTACAGCTGTGGCAATATATGGCATATTGTGTCTGATCAACGCCGTTACATACAGTCTGTATGAAATGGGAATCACCATCAAGATGCTCACGGTGTTGTCTCAGACCAACATAAATGAGGTTAAGGAATTCATACCAACGATGGCATCCAATATCGGGGAGCTATTTTGCCGTCCCGAGACTTACGCTATTCTTGCATTCATCGTCTTGTCGCTGTTCGGAGTATCGAAGGTCCGTAAAACGGTTTTGCGCAGGACTGCGATAGTGCTGTCTTCAGCCGGCTTTGCAGCACTTGTGACAGTGCTTTGCCTGATATCGAATGGCCGGACCAACTTCAGTGTTGCCGGACGCACCGTAAAGTCGATATGGTCGTCCTACAAAGAGCGTAAACAGATCGAGATGTTTATGTCGGACAGACCACTGCTGCCCTATCCCGAAACCGTGAAAAGTCAACAGCTTGCAGACGTTTTTATGGTAATCGGCGAGTCGGCATCGCGGAGTCATCTTTCCCTTTATGATTACCCGCTCAACACATGTCCCGTTCTCAGCCGGATAGACGATGGCCTTATCGTGTTCGACAATGCAATAGGCTCGTCGACCTCCACGGCCTTCAACATGAACCGCATCCTCACATTCCTGTCAGACAGCGACGAAGCAACACGATGGAACGAAAGCGCCATGTTGTTTGGCGTTCTCAATCAGGCCGGCTACCATACTGCATGGGTATCCAATCAGGAGATGGGCGGTATGTGGAGCAATCCAACCCCGGCGATGGTGGCAGATGCTGACGTGGTCGAATACGTCGGCAGCATATCGTCGGATGATGCAACTATGGCAAAATATGATGATGCCGTGCTGCCGGTAATCGAAAAACTCGCTTTAAGAGAAGACAGCCCCAAATTCATAGGAGTACATCTGATGGGATCGCATATCGAATACTGGAAGCGGTATCCCAAAGACTATGACATTTTTACCGCTGAATCGATACTTGGACTCAACCGCAATTTCGAACTATCGCACTCACATGCGGCCACAGTCGCCGAGTATGATAATTCGATATACTATACCGACTACATACTTGGCCGTATAATCGACATTGTCAACTCAAGCCGACGGCCGACAATAATGATATACTTCTCCGACCACGGCGAAAACGTCTATGATGACAACGATAATTTCTGCGGGCGCGACTCACGATATGTGGAAGTCCCGTTCGTAATGTATGCGAACGCACCATTCCGGGAGTACTGTCCCGAACTATATCACAGGCTTGCAGAAGCAGCATCCAAGCCATTGAGCACCGCGGACATAGCTAATGTCGTATGCACGCTGACAGGCACAGAATACTGTCTTTACGATTCAACCCGCGACGTGTCGTCTCCCTCCTATGTCTCCGGGCCACGATATGTGGATGACAAACTATGGCAATCCTCCGAATGAAATCGACAGCGCCATCGCCATGCCATTCAGCGCACACCACTCATTATAAGCGTATTGCATTCCGATTTATCGTAATTTGCGATAAATTACGATAAATTGCGATAATGCTATTTGATTTTACTCAACATCATCTCGAAGCAGGATGACCGGATATATCCTTTTGTCCTTCCGTTCAGACTAATTTCATCCAGGTAGCCTTTTTCGGTCAGTTTTCTCAAGTCTGACTTAGCGGTATTGGGGGTCACCCCGAAAATGCCTACAATATCAGTTGATACAAGCACAATATCGGGATTATCTATACAAAGGCTCAGGATTTTGGCCTGTCGAGTTGTGACATTGCCCAGATGCAGAAGTTTTTCAGATTTCTTTTTCTCGTTATTTTTACGTTTGATATATCGGCTCAAAGCATCAAAAGCCTTGAGGAGGACATCCAAATTATATTGTATGAAATATCCGATATCATTGCCATCTGCTTCAGAATATAGAAATGCTTTCTCGTAAGATTTCTTAGAGCCTCTAATAATACGAGAAATAGATAAATATTGCACGAGCCAATAATTTGATTTCATCATATACCAATAGAACAGGGCTCTTGCAGTGCGACCATTACCATCAGCGAACGGGTGGTAATAGCCAATAAGGAAGTGTATTGTTATAGCCTTGATTATCGGATGGACGAAAACCTCAGTACTCTCTTCATTGAAAAAGGCGCATAAGCTATTCAAGAACTCATTCAGGCACTGCGCTGATGGTGGCATGTGTACGATTTCACCTGTTATGCCGTTGCCAACTACAATATTCTCATCATCTCGCCTTAAACGACCGGCTGCATCCGGAACATCAAGAGCGTTTTCGGTCATCATCCCATGTATCTGCATTATATAAGCAGGGGTCAACGATTCTTTTGCATGGTCTCGAATGAAATTAATGGTATTATAGTTATTGAGAATCATGCGCTGACTTTTATCTTTGGGAGAAATCTTCTTACGAAGCATCTCCTTTGCAGATTCACGCGTTGTAGCTGCACCCTCCATTTGGCTTGAGGCAATCGCCTCCTCCATAATAGAACTGATAAGATACAGCTCCTGTGTTGTCTTATCGTTTGGGAAAATCTTGGAAGCTCCCCAAGAACCGCCAAAATTCATATCAAACTCATGGCACAGCCTCTGCATGGTATTTGTCAGAGAGAAATGAATACTATTCTGAGGCCAGACTTTGACATCTGTCAGATTTCTCACCGATTTAACTCTGTTCCACAATTCAATATCTGTCATGCCTGAAGGCGTACGATATTTGACATCGCTCCAGTATAGATACCTGCTGTTGATTGAGGAAATAAGATTCTTCAATTCTTCAGACTCATTAGAAGTATCTGTGTGAGTGGTCGTAATATGGGGAGGCAATTCAATCATAATAACAAATCTTGATGCAAATATAGCAATTTATCGCAATTTATCCAAATTTGCGATAAATTACGATATATCTATTTGATATTACTACTTTTAGCACTGGCTCAACCAGGAAGGCAAAAGCAAAGACAGCAAATAAAAGCCGCTTTTTAACATTGATGTGTTGTGTTATTGCACAGATTGAGTTGTAACTTTGTGCAAAGATAATTCTACCATGATGAAACATACGACTATATCCTTAAGCAACGATAAGGGAACGGAAGTTCCTGCCCGAGTCCCTTTGATTGTATCGGCAAGCAGAGCTACCGACATTCCGGCATTCTACGCCGACTGGTTTTTCCGTAGGCTTGACAAGGGCTATGTCAGGTGGCGCAACCCCTTCTCGGGGCAGGAAAGCTATGTTTCACTCGGCAATACCCGTTTCATTGTTTTCTGGTCGAAGAATCCGGCGCCGCTTATTCCGTACCTGCCTAAGCTTAAAGCACGAGGAATAGGGTGCTATATCCACTTTACGCTGAATGATTACGAGGCCGAAGGGCTTGAACCAAATGTTCCGCCCTTGGCGCAACGGATAGACACCTTCCGTCGTCTTGTTGATGCTCTCGGTGTGGGAGGGGTGGTATGGCGCTTTGACCCGCTTATTCTTACAGATAAAATAAGTGTTGATACTTTACTTGAAAGAATAGCGCACATCGCCGATTCCCTGTCCGACTGGACAGAAAAGCTCGTTTTCAGTTTTGCTGACATTGAGTCGTACAAAAAAGTGTCGCGCAACCTTCGACTGTGCGGTATCAACTATCGTGAATGGGTAGAAGAGTCTATGCGTATGTTTGCTTCGCGACTCGCGGCTATGAACCTCGATAATTGGCGCTTAAGGCTTGCGACGTGTGCCGAACGCATCGACCTTTCAGAATACGGCATCGAGCACAATCGCTGCGTCGACCCCGAACTGATAAGCCGTCTTGCACCCCACGATGCCACTCTGCAAAATTTCCTTTATAACGCCAAAACCGACAGCGGCCAGCGCAAGGCCTGCGGCTGCATCCTCTCAAAAGACATCGGAGCATACAGCACTTGTCCGCACAGCTGTCTCTACTGCTATGCCAACACGTCTTCGGCCGCGGCACTTGCCAACTATCGGAAATATACCGACAATCCGCTCAATGACTCAATAATATGCACCCGCGCAAGCGGCTGATAATCAGTCCGGGGTAATTATGCCGGTTGATATCGATTTGTCGATATTGCGCTTATCGTGTGAGATTTTCTTGCCGAAGTCTACCGCCCAGTTCACTTTTATATATGCTGATGACCTGCTAAATCACCTATGTAGTACGATGCCCGAGCAGACCGGAGATCGGCTCGTCGTTAATACCTGATTATTCTGTAAAATATTTGTGGGATAATGGTTGATGAATGAAGTTTTTAGGCTATATTTGCAAAAAGAGTCTGACATACAACCTAATTTCTCCGAACCTGAAATATTGAATACTTATATGGCGGCACACAATGGCTTCCGCTCGCCGTTTCGCGACGAGGATATTGCTGTCTGTCTATGCACAATCGATGAGAGCTGAGGATTACTACGAATCGGCATATTATGAGGGTAAATTAGACTATAAAACAGATTTTTGCGATGAAATTGACCGTATAATAATTTATATCGGATTGATTTACGAAGCAAATCCAAACTTTAGATGATGAAATATCTTTTAATATTCGCATTATTTTGTTTATATTTTACCAATACGCTTTATTCTTCAATTACAAGTTGTCAATCTTTAATGACAGCTGTCAGACAATTATATCATCATCAGCATTGATAACTGACAATAGAGATGATGTTAAGAAAAAAATAGATGAACTTAGAGCCTTCATGGTTAGACTATGGTATTCTAAATGTCTAAAAGTAAATAGACAACAGCGCACCCGGGACAGCCGATGACCGTCCCGGGTGCGCCGTTGATGGGGTCTTACTGTGCCTGCTCGGCTTTTTTCTTGTCGAGAAATTCGTTGATGCCGCACAGGTGCTCGCGCACACGTCCGCCTCCGAACTCGTATACTTTTGTCACGAGACCGTCGAGGAAGTCGCGGTCGTGGCTCACCAGTATGAGTGTGCCGTCGAAGTCGCGCAGAGCCTGTTTGAGGATGTCTTTAGTCTTGAGATCGAGATGGTTGGTAGGCTCGTCGAGGATAAGAAGGTTGATAGGTTCGAGCAGGAGCTTTATCATGCAGAGGCGTACGCGCTCGCCACCGGATAGCACCTTGACTTTTTTCTGTCCTTCCTCGCCGCCGAACATGAATGCTCCGAGCAGATCGCGTATCTTCAGACGTGCGTCGCCGACGGCTATGTCGTCGATGGTCTGGAAGACTGTCAGCTCGCCGTCGAGCAGCGAGGCGCTGTTCTGTGCGAAGTAACCTATCTGCACGTTGTGGCCGAGCTTGAGCTCTCCGTCGAATCCTATCTCGCCCATAATGGCCTTGACCATAGTCGATTTGCCCTCGCCGTTGCGTCCGGCGAATGCCACTTTGTCGCCTCGCTCGATGGTGAATGTGGCGTTGGAGAAGACGGTGTTGCCGTCGTAGCTCTTGCCTACGCCCTCGGCTATGACGGGGTAGTTGCCGCTGCGGGGGCAGGGCGGGAATTTGAGGCGCAGCGCCGATGTGTCCTCCTCGTCGACCTCGACAATCTCGAGCTTCTCGAGCCACTTAACCTTGCTCTGCACCTGGTATGTCTTTGAGTATGTGCCCTTGAAGCGCTCTATGAATTCGCGGGCCTCGGCTATCTGCTTCTGCTGGTCGTCGTACTGCTTCTGCTGTTGCTGGCGGCGCTCCTTACGCAGCTCGAGATAGTGGCTGTATGTGGCCTTGTAGTCGTATATGCGGCCGAGGGTCACTTCGATGGTGCGTGTGGTGATATTGTCGATGAATCGGCGGTCGTGGCTTATCACCACCACTGCCATAGGGCTGTTTATGATGAAGTCCTCGAGCCATCCTATCGACTCGATGTCGAGGTGGTTGGTGGGCTCGTCGAGCAGCAGCACGTCGGGGTCCTGCAGGAGGAGCTTGGCCAGCTCGATGCGCATGCGCCAACCGCCGGAGAACTCCGATGTGGGGCGGTTGAAGTCGGAGCGCTGGAATCCGAGGCCGAGCAGCGCCTTCTCGACGTCCTCCTCGAAGTGTGTCATGTCGATGGCATAGAACTTCTCGCTCACGGTCGCCACCTTCTCTATCAGAGCCATGTAGGAGTCGCTCTCGTAGTCGGTGCGTGTGGCCAGCTCGTTGTTCATGGCGTCGATTTCGGCCTCCATCTCTTTCAGGTGCGAGAATGCGCGCGAGGCCTCCTCGAATACCGTCAGGCCGTCCTCGGTCATCATGTGCTGCGGCAGGTAGCAGACGGTGCAGTCCTTGGGCACAGATACAGAGCCGCGGGTGGGATTGCGCACGCCTGCAAGAATCTTCAGCAGCGTGCTTTTGCCTGCACCGTTCTTCCCCATGAGGGCAATGCGGTCCTTGGGATTGATAACGAAAGATATGTCCTTGAAGAGGGTCGTGCCCCCGAATTCAACCGTCAGTCCGTCGACAGATACCATAATAAATCACAAATCTTTAAGGATGAAAGTGCAAATTTACCCATTCTTGCGGCGTCTACCAAATTCCGTCACTGCTTTTGGCCGGGCCATGCGGGGCCTCGGCTGAACATTTACCACTGAAAACAAGTTTGTATATGTATCACTTACAATTAAAAAATATTACGACTATGAGTTTTCTTTGGTTTATAATCATCGGCATCGTCGCCGGATTCATCGCCGGCAAACTGATGCGCGGCGGTGGCTTCGGCATCATCATCAACCTTATCGTAGGCATCCTCGGCGGTGTGCTGGGCGGATGGCTGTTCGGGCTGCTCGGCATCAGCACAAGCAGCATCATAGGCAGCCTGCTGACATCGGTTGTAGGCGCCGTGGTACTCCTGTGGATAGCAGGCCTGGTGAGCCGCTCGGTGCACAAGTCCTGAGACCGTAAACAATGACTCCGGGCAATGGCGCGGAGTTATTGTTTTTTTTATCTGCTTTTTTTCCTACTTTTGCGCTAAAATACAGCAACAAGTAAACGAAATGGAAAAGCATATTCCCGACTGGGCCTTCCGCACTAACTGCGCCGTGACCGTGGCCGACGCCGACTGCAACATCATATACATGAACGAGCGCTCGAGGCAGACATTCGCGGCTCGCGGAGGCGCTGATCTGATAGGCCACAACCTGATGGACTATCACAACGAGAACTCAAAGAAAATCATACGCCGCCTGCTGGCAGAGGGTGGCACCAACGCCTACACAATCGAGAAAGAGGGGCTGCACAAGATGATATACCAGTCGGCATGGTTCGACGCCGACGGCAAGGTGGCCGGACTGGTTGAGCTGTCGATGGTCATTCCGCGCGAGATGCCCCACTATGTGAGGTGAGTCATGCCGGCAGTGATGATGTGGCACTAAAGTACAACGATAACAGGTCAAAGACTATGGATAATACTGACAGCAAAGAACTTGTAGCCCGCTTCGAAGAGAAAGCAGGCGAGGATCTCAACGCCTTTCTCCAGCGCAAAGGCGCCCTGGACGCGCATGTGCCCGTCTGCCCCGACGTGGAGGAGAAATGGAGCGTCATAGCACGTGCATACCTGCCCGACGGCGCACGCGAGTTCGCACAATACCCCGTGGTATCGCTCGGATGGATGATGCTCACAGGCATGGCCGTGGCATTCTACTGGGACAAGGACTGGGAGGCATACGCCTCGCGCGACGACATCTACGAGGAGCTGCGCGACCGACGCGGCTACGACAACATGGACGAAGTCATCGTCAACGATGTGCTCGGCTATGAAGGCGAGACGGCCGACAAGGTAAGCGCTCTTGTGGCCGAATGCGCCTCGCGCGTCTACGGCATGCTCAGCCACGAACACGTAGAGCCGGGCACAGAAGCGGCGTTAGGCTGCTATATCGCCGCCCTGCACCGCCTGTACCTTGCCGGCATGGCTATGGAGCTGAATGCCTTGGGCTACCACATGTCGAAGCTGAACTGACAGGCGCCTGCTCAGAGCATAGCCTTGGCGAGCGCTCTCATGGCGGCCGTATCGTCGTGATGCAGACGGCTGCGGATGGTCACGACAGGCTCGACGACGGTCATATCCTTCATTTTGCCGAGCATGCCTGCCATGATTCCGGCAGCCATCGGCGCCCATGACCCGTTCTCGACAAGGCCTACCTTGCGGCCGCGCAGATTCTTGCGCTCGAGGTGATGGAGGAAGTCGTGCATGGCGGGGAAAATATCGCCGTCGTATGTCACCGAGCAGAGCACCATCTTGCTGAGCCTGAAGGCTTCGGCCACGGCATACGACACGTCGTGGCGGCAGAGGTCGAAGAGCACCACTTCGCCGGCGCCCTCCGTCTCGAGCATCGACGCGAGGCGTCGTGCGGCCTCGGCGGTGCCGCCGTAGACAGAGGCATATGCCACCAGCACACCGTCGGTCTCAGGTTCGTATCGGCTCCAGCGGTCGTAGAGCTTCCAGTAGTGGGCGAGATTGTCGGTCAGCACAGGGCCGTGGAGGGGAGCCACAGTATTGAAGCTCAGGCCTGTGAGCTTCTTCATGAGCGACTGCACGCTCGAGCCGAAGCGCCCCACGATGTTTGTGTAGTACCGTCTTGCCTCGGCATCCCAGGCCTCGCCGGAGCGCGACATTGCAAAGGAGCCGAAAGCGTCGGCCGAGAAGAGCACGCCCTCCGTTGTATCGAGAGTCACCATCACCTCAGGCCAGTGTACCATAGGTGCCGTGATGAAGCGCAGCACCGTGCGGCCGAGACACAGCTCGTCGCCGTCGCTGACGATAACGCTTCTCTCCGAGAAGTCTATATCCTCGAAGAAATTACGCAGCATGGCGGCAGCCTTGGCCGTCGACACTATGCCGGCGGCAGGGTATCGCTCTATAAAAGCCCTGATACTGCCCGAGTGGTCAGGCTCGACATGCTGCACGATGAGATAGCGGGGCGTGCGGCCACTGTCGCCGAGAGCCTCCTCGAGCGAGGTGAGCCAGTCGGCACAGCGGCGCACATCGACAGAGTCGACAACGGCCACTGCATCGTCGTCGATTATATATGAGTTATATGATATGCCTGCGGGGACAGGATACTGTCCCTCGAAGAGATCTATATTGTCATCCTCGGCACCGATAAAACTAATGAGCGGAGTGAGCTTGTGCATGTCAGATCTTGTTTAGTATTAGCACTGCAAAAATAGCTAAAAAAACAATCAGGCCGCGACTGAACTGCAAAAACTTTCCCCGGGAGGGAGTGGCAGTTCAGTCGCGGCACTTATGTCAATCGACTGTTATGTCTTATCTGACCAGTACGGGGCGTGCGTATGCCGATGCGCCCTCGACACTGACGATGTAGTAACCGCGTCCGAGAGGAACAGTGACACTGTCCTGAGGCATAGCGCAGCTGTAGACGCATACGCCGGCGGCAGAGTATACTCTCAGCGTGCCTGCGCAGCCCGAGATATTGTCTACGGTGATGCCTTCGCTGCCGGCAGCGATGCTCACGAGGGCGTCAGCGGCTGCCACGGGAGCGTTGTCGATGCCGCTGATGTCGATGTTTTCGGGCAGATACATTATCATCCACTGGCGGTGTATTGGTGCCGCGTTGTCGCCGTAGTTCCACACACCGACGCGGGTGCCGGCA
>JAICZO010000278.1 GCA_029057255.1 Muribaculaceae bacterium
AGAAAGCACAGCCTGACGCACCTGCCGTCGCTGCCGAGGAGCTGACAGCAGCAGCCCCCGCAACCCCCGCCGACGACAGCGCTGCCACACCGGCCGCAGGCAAGGAAGTCGTGAAAAAGAAGCGACGCCGTCGCCGCAGAAAACCCAAGACTGTCGAAGGCGAGGCCGTGGCCGAAGCCGACAGCGACAGCAACGATTCAGATTCAGAAGAGGAAAGCATCTGACTTATACCCAACCGCATCACACCGCGCCGACCTGTACACTACAGGCCGGCGCGGCTTATCTTGACGCGGGGCCGCTGTGAATCAAAACTGTACGGCGGTGAGACATCTGTGTATTGTATAAATGAATTAAAAGCACTAACTTTGCAGCTCCAATACCTTAAATCAGATTAACCTATTATATCAAAATACCAAACCCTTAATTAACGTATGAAAAGACGCTACAGCATGCTCGCGCTACTTGTAGGTACCGCGGCTGCCTTGGCTCAGGCTGCCACGCCGGTGTTCCACCACACTTTCAAGAGCGAGACAGACGAGTCGGGCAAGTACAAAGGAACTCTGAAAGCCGGTGCACGCCTTGACAAAGAAGGCGACATCGCTATCCTCGACCTCGGAGCCTCAGACGGTTACTTCGACTTCGGCGCAGGTGTCGGTGACATAGTGAAGACCCTCTCCGGCGACTACACTATCTCCACAACAGTATTCCTGCCCGTAAGCACCACACTCGGCTCTAACGGCAACTTCGTATATTGCTTCAACCACGCCAGCGACAAAGGCTATCTCTTCTTCGGCGCAAACACATGCCGATACTCAATCACCGAGACAGACTGGAACGGCGAGCAGACTGTAAACGCCAACACCGCACTCCCCAAGGGCGAGTGGGTCAACATCACCGTGATGCAGAAAGGCGACAACGCCACTGTATACTTCAACGGTGTCGCAAAGAACACCGCTGCAGTGAAGCTCCATCCCTCCACCCTCGGCGCCACCGCCAACAACTGGCTCGGTAAATCGCCCTACAACGGCGATGTGATGCTCAAAGGCGCACGCTATGCCGACTTCCGCATCTACGACACCGCTCTCACCGATGCCGAGCTGGCCGAAATAGCAGGCGACGAGGCTCTGGCCGACCTTAATGCCGAGATATTCCGCGCACAGATTAAAGACGTCGTGGCCGGATATGCGTTCGACTTCACCAATCTCCGCTCCAATGTGACACTCCCCGTGGCTCTGGGCAACGGCGTCACTGCCGTATGGAAAACATCCGACAAGGCGCTCGTGACAGAGACAGGCGTCGTGACACGCCCCGCGGCAGGCAAGGAGGACGGCACCCTCGAGCTTACCCTCACAGCCACTAAAGGCAAGGTCAGCGAGACATTCGTATATCCCGCCACAGTATGCGCCATCCTCGGCGATGACGATGCTGTCGCACATGACATCGACAACATCGTCCTCAAAGGCAACATCAACAACCTCCGCGCCGACCTCGTGCTGCCCGTCTCGACTCCCGAAGGCTCAATACTCTCCTGGAAATCGAGCGACGTCACATACATCACCGACGCCGGCCGTCTGCTGCGCGTCTCCGAAGCCGGAAAAGGCAAGCATGAAGTGACACTCACCGTCACAGCGACCAAGGGCGACGCTTCCGCTACACGCGACTTCAAGGTGCTTGTCGCCGAGGACGAAGGCTACGAGGCATATCTCTTCGCATTCTTCCCCAGCAACAACGACGAGAACCTGTACTACGCCATCGGTTCTGACGGCTTCAACTACACCGTTATCAACGGCGAGAAAAAAATCCTCAACAGCGCCGACTTCACAGTCAAAGGCGGCATCCGCGACCCCTTCATCCTCCGCGGCGAAGACGGCAACTTCTACATGGTCAACACCGACATGAAGAGCTCGCAGGGCTGGTCGTCCAACCGCGGCATAGTCCTCTCGAAGAGCCCCGACCTGGTGCACTGGACACACGCCACAGTACACTTCCCCGACCGCTTCCCCGAGTGGAAAAACGTGACACGCGTATGGGCGCCCGAAGTGATATACGACGCAAAGGCAGGCAAGTATCTCGTATACTTCTCGCTCCTCACAAACGACGGCAAAGTGCCCTATGACAAGGTATACTATTCATACGCCAACGCCGACTTCACCGACCTCGAGACCGCACCCGAGTACTTCTACGACCGCGGCTCGGCTACAATCGACTGCGACATCATATATGACGAGCGCGAGGAACTCTACCACATGGTATTCAAGAACGAAGGCTTCGGCGGTATCTGCCAGGTGACTGCAAAATCGCTCACACCCGAGCCCGGACAGCCCGCAGGCAGCCAGTGGAGCGAACCCTCCGGAACTCTCCAGCAGACAACACTCGCCGTCGAAGGCGCAGGCATGTTCCGCCTCATCAACAGCGACACATGGGTGCTCATGTACGACTGCTACATGAACGGATTCTACCAGTTCTGCACAACCGACGACCTCTATAACTTCACCCTCAAGGCTCAGACCACAACCTCCGGAGCATTCACACCCCGCCACGGCGTAGTCCTCCCCATCACAGCCGAAGAGAAAGCACGCCTCCTCGAGGCATTCCCCGTGACATCGACCGCACGCACCATCACAGGAGCGTCGAGCGCAAACGTACGCTCCGACAACTTCAAGGTCAGCGGCACACAGGTATATGTGCCCGTGCGTCCCGGTACCGACCTCACATCCTTCGACCCGCAGCTCGTGCCCTCTCTCGGCGCAAGCATAGCACCCGCAGGCCCGCAGAACTTCGCCGCCGGAGCGGTAGAGTATAAGGTAACACGCGACGGCGAGACAACAACATATTCCGTCACATGCGCCGTCGAGGCCAACCCCGTGCTCCCCGGCTTCACCGCCGACCCCGAGATTATCTTCAGCAACAAGACCAAGCGCTTCTATATCTATCCCACATCTGACGGATTCCCCGGCTGGGGCGGCTACCGGTTCTATGCCTACTCATCGGCCGACATGGTCAACTGGCAGAAAGAAACATGTATCCTCGACCTGTCGACAGAGCAGGTGGCATGGGCCACAGGCAACGCATGGGCACCCTGCATCGAAGAGAAATTCGAGAACGGCGCATACCGCTACTACTTCTACTTCAGCGGACACAACCCCGACGTGAACTACAAGACACTCGGCTGCGCGGTGGCAGACTCTCCCACAGGCCCCTTCTACGACCTCGGCGAGCCTATGGTCAAGGAGAACATCACATCCGGTC
>JAICZO010000279.1 GCA_029057255.1 Muribaculaceae bacterium
TCCTTGCTCTCGCCGAGGTCATAGAGCACGGCGTTGGCCACGTTGCCCACACCGGACTGGAGGGGGAGGAATTCTTTGGGGAGGCGTCCGGCCTTGTATTCGCTCACGAGGAAGCGCACGACGTTGGCGCCGATCTGCTTCGATACTTCGTCGGGTGCGGTGAAGGGCTTGACGCAGTCGTAGGAGCTTGTCTTGACGATGCCGACCACTTTGTCGGGGTCGACCTTGAGCACGGGCGAGCCTATGCGGTCGTTGGCAGCGAAGATGGGTATCTCGCGGCGGCGGGGAGGATCGAGGGGCATGTAGACGTCGTGCATGCCGAGGAGCGACTTGGGCAGCTTGTCGTTAAGCTCGATGAGGATTTTCTTGGCCATCATGGCATAGGTGGGCACGTTGCCGACACCACAGCCGAGGATAATCTCGCCGCTGTCGGAGATGTCGGCGGCCTCGATTATGGCGAAGTCTATGTGGCCATAAGTTCAGTAGCGAACTTCCTGAGCCATCTCGGAGAGGTGACGGTCGAAGTAGTGGCAGTCGTGCGCGTTGATGCGCTTGCGGAGATCGGGCACGTTCTGGTAGGGTGCACGCATGTTGTATGCGTTAGCTCTCGAGAGCACTCCGTCGACATGGTCGCTGGTAGAGGCGCCTGTGAAGAGGTTGATTTTGAATGGGCGTCCTGCCTCATGTTCGCGCACAGCCTTTTCTGCGAGTGCCTCGGAGATGAATTTGGGCGTGCCGGGGGCGGTAAAGCCGGACAGACCGACGGTGTCGCCGTTGTTGATCATTTCGGCGGCTTCCTGAGCCGTAAGAATGTTGAATGCCATTATCGTAGATTTCTGGATTTATGGTATTTTCCGGTATATATAAAGGTTCTGGTATCGGTGGGGTCAGTATTTGCGACGGAGTATCTCGCCCCAGATGACGGCGTTTCGCAGCCCGTTTTTCGACGGGTGTGCTATGCGCGGGCGCGGGGTGTCGATGTCGGCTGACCTGCGGGCGGATTCTTCTTTGAGTGCAGACTGGGGCATACGGGCGCCCTCGGCCGAGCTGTCGAGGAAGGGTGCCGGTGCCGTTGCGGAGGCTGCCGGTCTCTCGGCCTTGCGGGCGGGAGCGGGCTTGGGCGCTGCGGCATGCTGAACCTTCCGGGCGGGCTGCTGCCTTACCGGCTTGGGTGTCTTGCGGGCTGCGGGCTTGCCTTTGCGGGTTTTCCCGGCGGCCGCACGCTCTGCCCAGCCGATGAATACGGCTAAAAGTACACCTGCTATCGCTGCAATTAAATCGGTATCCACTTTTTTTTGTAATTTTGTGCAAAAATACGCATTCTCGCGTAATGTTACAAATTTAAGAGCATAAATGGAAAGCACTAATACAAAGCGACTCTTTATCGAGACTTACGGCTGCCAGATGAACGTGGCCGACAGTGAAGTTGTGGCATCAGTCATGGAAATGGCCGGATACGGTCTTGCCGACGACATAGAGAGCGCCGACGCCGTGTTGCTGAATACTTGTTCGATACGCGATAATGCCGAGCAGAAGATTGTGGCGCGACTGCAGGCGCTCAACGCCATGCGCCGCAAGCGCCGTGGCGGCCGCATGCTCATAGGCGTGATAGGCTGTATGGCCGAGCGTGTGCGCGACGAGCTGGTGAGCATGCACGGTGTCGACCTTGTGGCCGGCCCCGACGCATATCTCGACCTGCCTGCGCTCTTTGCCGCCGCCGAGGCCGGCGAGCAGGCTGTGAATGTGGAGCTGAGCACTACAGAGACTTATCGCGATGTCGTGCCGGCGCGCATCCCGGGGCAGAATGTGTCGGGATACATCAGCATCATGCGCGGCTGCGATAATTTCTGCTCTTACTGTATCGTGCCTTATACACGCGGCCGCGAGCGCAGCCGCCCTGTCGACAGTATCATGCGTGAGCTTGAGGACCTGCGCGGCCGCGGATTCAAGGAGGTGACGCTTCTTGGCCAGAATGTCAACAGCTACAGCTTCAAGGACAGCGACGGCGCTGTGACAGGCTTCGACCGCCTGCTCGCCCTGGTGGCCGAGGCGGCGCCCGACATGCGCGTGCGCTTCACCACATCGCACCCCAAGGATATGAGCGACAGCACTATCGAAGTGATAGCGGCGCACCCCAACATCTGCCGTCACATCCATCTGCCGGTGCAGAGCGGCAGCAACAAGGTGCTCAAGGCCATGAACCGCAAGTACACCCGCGAGTGGTATCTCGACCGCATAGCAGCCATACGGCGCGCCATGCCCGAGTGCGGCATTTCGACCGACCTCTTCACGGGCTTCCACGACGAGACCGAGGAGGACTTCGCCGATACGCTGTCGCTGATGCGTGAAGTGGGCTTCGACTCGTCGTTCATGTTCAAGTACTCCGAGCGCCCGGGCACGCTTGCCGCGCGCACTATGCCTGACAATGTGCCCGAAGATGTCAAGATTGAACGCCTCAACCGCATGATTGCGCTTCAGAACGAGCTGTCGGCCGAGTCTAACCGACGTGATATCGGCCGCGAGTTCGAAGTG
>JAICZO010000028.1 GCA_029057255.1 Muribaculaceae bacterium
AATACAAGATTATACTTCCTACTGATTCCATATATTGGTTTATTTATTTTCTTCTTTATTGTCGGCGGCGGCTTCCTTGGCTGCTTTGGCGGCTGCTGCCTTGGCCTTGGCTTCGGCTATCTTGGCCTCGCGTTCGGCTGCGATTTTGGCGAGTTCCTCGGGCGTGGGTTCGGGCTCGGGTTTCTCGGGGAGGTAGTTGAGAAGCTTGACAAGCTTGGAGCGTGTGAAGACTGCCTGCTCGAAGTCGTTGTCGAACTCGATGGCGTCGGTAGGACAGTTGGTCACACACAGCTGGCAGAATGTGCAGCTGCCCAGGTCATAGAAATATTTGTCGAGTTTCTTTTTCTTGGTGCCCTGGGGTGTGGTCACCATCTTTGTCTCGAGGGTGATGGTGCCGTTGGGGCAGTTGCGCTCGCAGCTGCCGCAGGCGATGCACTTGTGGTTGCCTTCGGCGTCGTAGATGAGCTTGAGCTGGGCGCGGAAGCGTTCGGGAACGTGATGAGTGAGACGGTTTTCGGGATAGCACTCTGTGATTTTAGGAGTGACAAATTCCTTTCCGGTCACTTTCATGCCTTTGAGAAGACTTGCGATGCCGGTGCCTAATGATGAGAAATATTCTTTTACACTACCCATGAATGTGATTTTCGGTTGAGTGGTACTTCTGTTATTTTCGCTGTATGCTGTGGCTGTGTCAGTCGCGGGCCTGGCCGCCGACGATGTCGAGCAGCTCGGTTGTAATGCCCTGCTGGCGCAGCTTGTTGTATTCGAGTCTGAGTTGTTCGAGGAGCTTCTGTGCGTTGTCGTTGGCGCTCTGCATGGCCATCACGCGCGCTGCCTGTTCGCTGGCGCGGTTTTCGGCGAATGCTTCCTGCATCACTGACAGCAGATACATCGGCAGGACTGTGGCGAAGATAGTCGCCGGGTCCGGCTCGAAGAGGTAGGGGCGGCCTTCTGCCTTTGAGCCTGCCGCGCCGGCGGCGAGGTTCTCCTGGGAGACGGGCAGGTAGGTGTCGGAGACAAGGCGCTGCTTGCCTGCCGAGTGGAAGTGCATGTACTGGAGCACGACTTTGTCGAGCTCGCCGACGAGGAAGCGGCGCTCGAAGTACTGCGAGAACTGTTTCACGGAGTCACCGTCGCTCTTGGAGTCGACGGCACCGTCGAAGGCGGTGAGGGAGAGCTTGCTGTCGGAGGCTATGAGCTTCTCGACGGCGCGGCGCATTTTCTTGCCGACGGGCGCTATCTCTATTTCGACATCTTCGCCTGCTTCGCGGCGTATCTCGGCGAGGGTGCCGAGCAGCCCTTTGAAGATGTTGACGTTGTAGGCGCCGCAGAGGCCGTCGTCGCTGCCGAGTACGATTACGGCGGCACGACGTATCGCCGGGCGGCGCGCCGTCAGCGGTGAGCTGACGGCGGCGTCGGACGATAGGAGGCTGCCAATCACCGTCTGCACGCACTGGCGGAATGGAAGAAGCCGGCGAAGGACGCCCTCTGCCTTGTGCATCTTGGCTGAGGATATCATTTTCATGGCGCCGGTGATCTTCTCTGATGAGGCTACGGAGCCGATTCTGCCTTTGAGTTCGCGTAATGTTGCCATTTAACGGGGATTGGAAGGAATTTTAGTTTGATACTTATCCGTCAGTGCCGGATGTTATTTAGAGTTGAAGCGGGCTGCCACGTCTTTGGCGGCGGCGGTGAGTTTCTGAGCGACGTCGTCGGTGAGCTTGCCTTGGGCGAGCTCTGCCAGTACATCGTCGGCATGCTTGGCCTCAAGGAGCTGGAGATACTGTTTCTCGAACTCGGCCACGTCAGCCAGAGGCACGCTCTCGAGCAGACCGTTTACGCCGCAATAGATGATGGCGATTTCCTGCTCGACGGGCATGGGGTGGTACTGGGGCTGGATGAGAAGACGTTCGTTCTTCTGGCCTTTGTTGATGACGCGTGCTGTCACGGCATCCATGTCGCCGCCGAACTTGGTGAACGACTCGAGCTCGCGGAACTGTGCCTGGTCGATCTTGAGTGTGCCGGCGACTTTCTTCATGGCCTTCACCTGAGCGTTACCGCCCACACGCGATACGGAGATACCTACGTTGATGGCAGGACGGATACCGCGGTTGAAGAGTGCTGTCTCGAGGAAGATCTGACCGTCGGTAATCGAAATTACGTTGGTGGGGATGTAAGCCGAGACGTCGCCTGCCTGGGTCTCGATGATAGGCAGTGCTGTCAGCGAGCCGCCTGCCTTGACAAGAGGCTTCAGGGGTGCGGGAAGGTCGTTCATCTGCGAAGCCACTTCCTGGTTGTCGATAATCTTGGCCGCACGCTCCAGAAGACGGGAGTGCAGGTAGAAGATGTCGCCGGGATATGCCTCGCGGCCAGAGGGGCGCTTGAGGATGAGCGATACCTCGCGGTAGGCTACGGCCTGCTTCGAGAGGTCATCGTATACGATGAGGGCGTCGCGGCCGGTGGCGCGGAAGAACTCGCCGATGGCTACGCCTGCAAAGGGAGCGAAGTAGCGCATCGCTGCCGACTCCGACGCTGTTGCGGCAACGACTACGGTATAGTCGAGGGCGCCGT
>JAICZO010000280.1 GCA_029057255.1 Muribaculaceae bacterium
CTTCAACCGCATCCCCGGCGTGCGCAAGCTCGGCCTGCGCGAGGTTGTAGGCTTCAGCGGCATATGGGGTCACATGGCCGACAAGGGGGTGCCGACGGTGGCCAACGGCCTGCCGCGCTTCCCCGAAGGCACGCAGATGCGGGGCCTGGGGCGCACGCCGTATATGGAGGTTTCGGCAGGCATCGACAATATATTCCGCATCCTCCGCGTTGATTACGTGTGGCGTCTGAGCTACACCGACGTGCCTTACGAAATAGACCGCCACGGCCTCAGAGTGGCGCTGCACTTCACTTTTTAGAGTACTGACTATGGACGATATTCTCACCAGGCTTCAGCGTCTGCTTGCCTACGACGCGGCGCACCCGATGTTGTTCAACACCGGTCTGTTCCTTGTGCTGTTTGTCCTGTTTATGGCCGTGTATCAGCTTGCCGGGCGTCACCGCCGCGCCAAGATGCTGCTCGTGATAGCGTTCTCGCTTTACTTCTACTATAAGTCGGGGTCGTGGTGCGTGCTGATTCTTTGCGGGGTATGTGTCAGCGACTGGCTGCTCGGCCGTTGGATGGGGCTTGCCAAGAGCGATGCCGTGCGGCGCCTTATCGTTGCGCTCAACGTGCTGTCGAACGTCGGCATGCTCGTCTACTTCAAGTATTTCAATCTTCTTGCCGATGCTTTCGGCAGCATCACAGGCCGCACCTTCGACCCTCTTGAAGTGCTGCTTCCTGCGGGTATCTCCTTTTTTACATTCCGCTCCATCAGTTATATCGTCGACCTTTACCGCCGCACCCTCGAGCCGTGCCGCAGTTTCCTTGACTATGCTTTCTTCCTGACCTTCTTCCCGCCGCTGCTTGCCGGTCCTGTCGTGCGTGCGCGCGACATGCTCTCGCAGATACGCGAGTGCCCGCCCGTGACTCCGGCCATGATTTCGGAGGGTCTGTTCCTCATCATGACGGGTCTGGTCAAGAAGGTTGTCATCGCCGATTATATAAGCGGAAACTTCGTCGACCGCGTATTCGACAATCCGGCGCTATACAGCGGCTTCGAGAACCTTATGGCGGCCGTGGGCTTCACCGTGCAGCTTTACTGCGACTTCTCGGGCTATTCCGACATGGCCATCGGTCTTGCGCTGCTGCTGGGCTACCGCTTCAAGGAGAACTTCAGGGCGCCCTTCAAGGCACAGAACCCGACCGAGTTCTGGCATCGCTGGCATATCTCGCTGTCGACATGGCTGCGCGACTATCTCTACATCCCTCTCGGCGGCAACCGCCGCGGCAAGGCGAGGGCATACTTCAATCAGTTCATAACGATGGTCATAGGCGGTCTGTGGCACGGCGCCTCGGCCATGTATATCCTGTGGGGTGCTTATCACGGGCTGCTGCTGGTGCTGCACAAGTGGCTGCGCGGCTTCTGGCGTCTGCCCGAGGCGATGCGTCAGTGGCCTGTGGTGCGCCTTGCCAACATCGCCATTACGTTTGCCCTCGTGGTGGCGGGCTTCACGCTCTTCAGGGCGCCCTCGCTCGAGACCGTCGGAGTCATGGCCGAGCAGATTTTCACGGGCTTCCACATGTCGGTGGCCGCACAGTTTGTCGAAGGCTACATGATGATAGTCGCCGCCCTCGGCCTCGGTCTTGTGGCTCATTTCACCCCCGGGTCGTGGACGACGGGGGCGTCGAGGGTCTATGTGTCGATGCCTGTAGCACTGCAGGCCATGCTTCTTGCCGCCGTCATCTTTCTTGTCATCCAGGCCCGTCAGAGCGAGATCGTACCGTTTATATATCTTCAGTACTGAACAACAGCCGGATGCGGTGCGTTAATAATTCATACTATTAAACGCAACCGTTATGAAAGCTTTAAAATTCATTGCAGCCGCACTGCTCGGCGTATGTGCGTGGGCGGGTGCCGACGCATGCTCGCGTGTGGTATATCTCGGCGACAAGGGCTATGTCCTGGTCGGCAGGACGCTTGACTGGCGTACTCCCATACCCACCAATATCTATGTCTATCCACAGGGCATCTCCAAGACAAGCATGCCCGACGGGCCGTGCCTGCGCTGGAAGTCGCGCTACGGTTCTGTCATCGCCGTCGGCTATGACGGCGGCGTCACCGAGGGTATGAACGAGCGCGGCCTCGTGATGAACAGTCTCTTCTGCAAGACTGCGCGATACCGCGAGGCTCTCCCCTCCGACAAAGACACTCCTGTCATGAGCCTTGCTGTCATCGTCAGCTATTTTCTCGATAATTTCGCCACGGTCGACGAGGTGTACTCGTGGCTTGAGGACAATGATTTCGCCATCGCGGGAGAGACCTGCGACGGCGGCACCGTGTCGACGCTCCACTGGGGCATAACCGACGCTACGGGCG
>JAICZO010000281.1 GCA_029057255.1 Muribaculaceae bacterium
CTTCGTGTGGTGGAACGACTTCGGCAAGCGCCGCACCGTCAACTTCGGCGGCGAGCTCGACCTCGGCCGCACCGACACCCACTTCCGTGTCAGCCTCACCAACCTGCAGAACCATATCTACTTCGGACCCGACGGCACACCGAGGCAGTACGGCGGCTCGGTGCAGGTGCTGTCAATGTCGCTGCGACAGAACCTCAAAGCAGGCATCCTCCACTGGGACAACTCAATAACATATCAGACGACAAGCAACGACGCCGTGCTACCCCTGCCCGCGCTTGCCGTATACTCCAACCTGTACCTCCTCTTCCGCATCGCCACCCTGCACGTGCAGCTGGGTGTCGACTGCGACTACTATACCCGCTATTACGCCCCCGGCTACCAGCCGGCTCTCGCCACCTTCGTCAACCAGCGCGAGATGAAAGTCGGCAACTATCCCTTCTGCAACGCCTACGCCAACTTCAAGCTCAGCCGCGCGCACTTCTACGTGCTCTACTCGCATGCCAACCGCGGACTCTTCGGCGGCAGCGGATACTTCTCGATGCCCTACTACCCTCTCAACCCGGCACGTCTGCAGCTCGGCATAAGCGTCGACTTCGCCAACTGATTCTTTTTTGAAAAAATAATAGGCGTATCTTCCGCGTGCTCGAAAAAAATTTATTAAATTTGCGAGTATGAAGGAGGAAGCATTAAGCCGAATGTACCTTAAGGATACATCTTTTCAGGCGCTGATGCAGCATCGTGTGTTCAACGTGCTGCTCATCGCCTCGCCCTACGATGCGTTCATGATGGAAGAGGACGGTCGCGTCGAAGAGCAGCTCTACAACGAGTATGTGGCTCTGAACCTGAGTTCTCCGCCTCGCGTAACACGAGTATCGACAATGTCGGAAGCTCTCGCGCAGATGCGTCAGAAGCCATTCGACCTCGTCATCGCCATGCCCGGCGGCGACATCTCCGAGACCTTCGACGGCTCGGCGGCAATCAAGGCCGACTTCCCGGCCGTGCCCATCGTCGTGCTCACTCCCTTCAGCAAGGAAGTGTCGCGACGCCTCGCACAGCAGGACCTCTCGAGCGTCGACTATGTCTTCAGCTGGCTCGGAAACATGGACCTGCTGCTCGCCATCATCAAGCTGCTCGAAGACAAGCTCAATGCCGACGACATATCGACTGTCGGCGTACAGGCCATCCTGCTCGTCGAGGACTCGGTACGCTTCTATTCGTCGGTTCTCCCACACATATACAAATTCCTCCTCAAGCAGTCGAAACTGTTCTCCACCGAAGCCCTCAACCAGCACGAACAGATGCTGCGTATGCGCGGACGCCCCAAGGTGATGCTCGCCCGTAACTACGAAGAAGCGGTCGAGCTGTACGAGAAGTACGGCAACAACATGCTCGGCGTCATCAGCGACGTATCCTTCGCCCGCGATGGCGTCAAAGACAGCAAGGCCGGCATCAAGCTCGCACAATACCTGCGTCTGCGCGACCCCTATCTGCCGATTATCATAGAGTCGTCCGAAGTGTCGAACGCCGACGCCGTGGAGCCATTCGGCGGCATTTTCATCGACAAGAACTCGAAGAAGCTGCCCGTCGACCTCGGCAAGGCCATCATGGACAACTTCGGCTTCGGCGACTTCATAATACGCGACCCCAAAGACCTGCACCCAATAAAGATCATACGCAACCTCAAGGATCTGCAGCGCAACATATTCGACATCCCGGCAGAGTCGCTCCTCTACCATGCGGCGCGCAACGACATCTCGCGCTGGCGCTACT
>JAICZO010000282.1 GCA_029057255.1 Muribaculaceae bacterium
AAGCTTTTTTGAGGCGCTTCATGAGGCTCCATGCCTTGGCGCCCCACTCGGCCTCGACAAAGGGAGCCATGTTGCGGCCGGTACCGTTCTCGGCCTTGAGCGAGCCGTCATACTTACCGACTACAAGCTCCACGATGCACTCCATCAGGCGGCGGTACTTCTCGACTTCGGCCTCTGTCTCGAACGACTGTGCGATGACGAAGTGATAGTTGCCCTCGAGAGCGTGGCCGTAGATGCAGGCATCGTCGTAGCCGCACTTCTCGAGCAGCCCGGCCAGCTCGACAGTGGCGTCGGGAAGGTCCTCGATGTGGAAGGCCACATCCTCGATCAGCGCCGTGGTGCCGAGGGGGCGTGTGCCTCCGACGGCGGGGAACACGCCGGAGCGCATCTGCCACCAGGCGGCCACTTCGGCAGGGTCGGTGGAGAAATGCGCCTCCTTGTAGAGCCTGAAAGGCTTGAGGACGTCCATCGTGGCCTCGATGCCGCGTTGTAGCTCATCCTCGGAGGCGGCCTCAATCTGTAGCAGTAGGGCTGTCAGACCCTCGCCTGTGGTGTCGTGCACCGAGGCGAGCGACTTGCGGTCGAGCAGCTCGCATGCCTGTACGGTGCCGGCCTTGCGCATCGCCACGACGGCCTCGCAAGCGGTGCGCATGTCATCGAAGTACAGCATCGCCGAGGCCGTGAACGGCATCTCCGGGGCTGTGTACATGCTCACTTCGCTGATGAAGGCGAGAGTGCCCTCGCTGCCGACCATGCAGTGCGCGAGGATGTCGAATACGTCGTCGTATGTTACGAACGGACTGAGATTCAGTCCTGTTACATTCTTGATTGAATACTTGCGCCGGATAAGCTCGCGCAGCTCCGGGTCGTCGTTGATTTCGCGGCGGATAAGGTCGAGCTCAGCCAGCAGAGTGGCGTGTGTGCGGCTGAAGCTCCGGCGCGACTCCGGGTCGGCGGTGTCGAGCACCGTACCGTCGGCAAGCACTATCCTCACCGAGCGGAGTATGCGGTCGCTGTTGGCGTGAGTGCCGCACTTCATGCCCGATGCGTTGTTGGCGACAATGCCGCCCACCATCGCCGATTTCTTCGATGCCGGGTCGGGGCTGAACACCCTGCCGTAGGGCTTGAGAATCTCGCTTACGCGAGCGCCGATGATGCCGGGCTGCAGGGCTATGCTGTGAGCCTTGTCGTCAAGAAGACGCCATTTTTCCCACGCCTTGCCTGCCACGACGAGTATAGAGTCGGAGATGGCCTGCCCCGACAGACTCGTGCCTGCCGCGCGGAAGGTTACCGGCAGATTGCCGTTGGCCGCCGCCGTGCGAAGTACTTCGGAGACCTCCTCCTCGCTCTCTGCCCGCACCACTACGCGCGGTAGCAGGCGGTAGAAACCGGCGTCGGTGCCCCAGGCCAGCAGCCTGAGGTCGTCGGTGTATATCCTTTCGGGGTTTATGTGGCGGCTGATGTCGCGGACAAACTGTCTATAGGCGGGCATGACGTGAGAGTGCTACTTATTTATAAAGGTGATATTTCGACGAAGCCTTGCGGAAAGGCTCTACGTCCTTGTTCCAGTAGTCCTCGATGTCGGCTACCTTGTAGTTTTTGGTGAAACGGCTGCGTATCTCCTTGCTGCCGCACACTTTGTCGATCATGCTCATGCGCTTCTGATCGCCGATCTCGAAGAGTTTGTGGTCGGGGTACAGCTCGGCGAGCGCTTCCATGACATAGAACTGGGTCAGCGACAGCGGTGCGGCGTCCTTGTCGGTCACATACACTTCGACGCCCTGCAGATTCTCGCCCTTGCCGGTGGAGTAGAAGGGCTTGATGTGGATGGGGCGGAACATCAGACCGGGGATTTTGCGGTCGTTGAGAACCTTGGAGAGCTTCTCGGCCTCAATCCAGTCGGCGCAGAAGAGTTTGAAGGGCAGGGTATAGCCCACGCCGATCGACATGGCGTAGAGTTCGCCGAGGATGCCCGACATGGGATAGTAGAGTGCCGACTCGGGGGTGGGGATATGGGGCGAGGGCAGTACCCAGGGCATGCCGGTCTCGCGGAAGTCCATGTCGCGGCGGTAGCCTTCCATAGGCACTACCGTGAGGTCGACTTTCTTGCCGCCCTGCAGCAGACCCTCCTCGTTGAGATAGCGGGCGAGTTCGCCGGGGGTGAGACCATAGAGATAGGGTATGGCGAACTGGCTCACGAAGCTCTCGCAACCGGGTTCGACGAGATTGCCCTCGATTTTGTTGC
>JAICZO010000283.1 GCA_029057255.1 Muribaculaceae bacterium
ACATAGATGGCGACGCTGCCCTGGTTGATGGCTCCGGTGAAGATGAAGAACTTCGAGAAGAAGCCTGCGAAGGGAGGAATACCGGCAAGCGAGAACATGGCCAGCATCATGCAGAATGACAGGCGGGGGTTGCTCTTGCTCAGGCCGCGGTAGTCGTCCATCGATACTTTGCCGGTGGCGTTCTCGATGGCGCCGATGACGCCGAAGGCTGCAAGGTTGGAGAAGATGTACACAAGGATGTAGTACATCAGAGCGGCCATGCCCATGGCGTTGTATGCGATGACGCCGAGCATGATGTAGCCGGCCTGCGAGATCGACGAGAAGGCAAGGAAGCGCTTCATGTTGCGCTGGCGGATGGCGAAGAGGTTACCGATGGTGATGGTGAGGATAATCAGTGCGTAGAGCATCCACTCCCATACTGTCGAGTATACCGAGCCGAAGACCTGTGCCATAACTACAAGGAAGGCGAAGGCGGCTGCGCCCTTGGAGATGACCGACAGGTAGGATGTCACCGATGTGGGGGCACCCTGGTAGACGTCGGCGGTCCACATGTGGAAGGGCACGAGCGAGAGCTTGAAGCCGATGCCGGCGATGACGAAGCCGATGGCGATGACGAGCATGGTGCTTGTCTTGGCGCTGATGGCGTAGTAGATGTTCTCGAAGTAGAGTGAGCCGGTCAGAGCGTATACATACGACAGACCCATCATGAAGATGGCTGACGAGAATACGGCTGTGAGGATGTATTTCACAGCGGCTTCATGGCTCTCGTAGCGGTTCTTGTCGAGGGCGACCATGGCTGCGAGGGGCAGCGAGGCGCATTCGAGGCCGATGACGAAGAGCAGGAAGTGACGGGCCGAAATCATGAGATACATGCCGAAGAGTGTTGTGAGCAGAAGCTCGTAGAACTCGCCGCGGCGCATCAGCATGTTTTCGCTGTTGGCCCATTTGATTGACTGAATCAGGACGATGACTACGCCGACGTTGAGGATGCCCTTGATGGCGGCGATCACCGGTGATGTCTCATACATGCCTGCGAAGGCTACGGCGTTGGTCGCGCTGCCGAGACACTCCGAGCACATGCCGAGGGCTGTGGCAAGCAGTGTGAGGACAATGGCGAACACGGGCAGACCTTTCTGCGTCGACTTCGGCATGAAGGTATCGTAGAGGAATACCAGCAGGAAGACCACCAAAATGGCGATCTCTTGCTTCATAGCTAAAAATTGTGAGTAATCCATTGCAATTTATTCCTGAAAGGGTTACATACCGAGCACGGCGAAAATCGCAGGGCTGAAGGTGGTGTTGATCAAGTTGTTGAAGAAGTTGGGGAAGCAACCGATGGCGGCTACGCACAGGATGAGGGTGGCGGTGGCCATGCGCTCCCACCATGTGGCGTCGGTAAGGCTGCGGTGGTGGTCATCGTGGACAGGACCGAGGAGGAGCTTGCCGACAACACGGAGGATGTAGACTGCCGTGATGACAATCGAGCAGCAGGCGATGATGGTGAACACCAGGCGGAGCGAGCCTTCGCCGCCGAGGTAGTCGGCCATACCGGCCTTGAACGAGCCTACGAAGATGGTCATTTCGGCAACGAAACCGCTGAGGCCGGGGAGGCCGAGCGATGCCATACCGGCGATGACGTAGCAGACAGAGAGGTAGGGCATAATCTGCATCATGCCGCCCATCTGGGTGATTTCACGGGTGTGGGTGCGGCCGTAGATCATACCGATGAGGGCGAAGAAGAGGGCTGTCATCAGACCGTGCGAGAGCATCTGCATGATGGCGCCTGTCATGGCTGTCGTGTTGAGCATCAGGATGGCGAAGAGCACAAGACCGCAGTGCGACACCGACGAGTAGGCGTTGATGTACTTGAGGTCGGTCTTGACGCAGGCGCAGAAGGCTCCGTAGACAACCGAGATACCGGTCAGGATGAGGA
>JAICZO010000284.1 GCA_029057255.1 Muribaculaceae bacterium
ATATTGCCGCGGTTGTGGGCGCATGAGCCTAACAGAACTGTCATTGCGATTAAAGAGATGTTGCGCATAGATGTGATATATCGGTTATGTTATTGACGGTTGGGGATATGGACGTCGAGCTGCGGGAAGGGGAAGGAGACACCGACTTCGGGGAGCTCGTTGTATATACGCTCGTTGACGGTATAGAACACGCCCCAGAAATCGGACGTGCGCGCCCAGGCCGTGACCTTAAGGTTGACGCTGCTGTCGGCCAGCTCCGACACCCATACGCGGGGCGAGCGGTCGACACGCTCGGAAATCAGCTCGGCGGCGTCGGGCAGGTCGGGTACTTCGGGATGACGGAACATGCGGCCGAAGATTCCTTTCTTTTTCTCGTGGCGCTCTTCAGCGGCTGCGGCGGGCTCGGCTTCGGCGGCTGCGGTGCCTTCGCGGCGCTCGCGGTCGTCCTCGACATACATCTCGACCACGCGGTCGTCGGAGGCAAGAATCTCGAGTATCTTCCTGCGGGCATCCTCGACGCTGTCGCCGTACGATATGCCTACAGTCCAGTCGATGCGGCGGTAGTCCTCGCGCGACCAGTTGTTCACGCTGCCTGTCGAGAGGCCGCCGTTGGGGATGATGATGGACTTGTTGTCGCCGGTATTGATGATAGTATGGAAAATCTGAATCTCACGCACGGTGCCGGCATATCCCTGTGCCTCGATATAGTCGCCCACCTTGTAGGGCTTGAGCAGCAGGATGAGCACACCGCCGGCGAAGTTCTGCAGCGTGCCGCTCAGTGCCATACCGACAGCGACACCGGCGGATGCGAAGAGGGCGATGAACGACGATGTCTCTATGCCGAGAATGCCGATGACAATGACGATGAGTATGAAGTAGAGCGCTATCTTGGTCATGCTCAGCACGAAAGTCATCAGCGAGCGGTCGAGCTTGCGCTTGATGAAAACGCCGCTGACAAAGGTATAGAGGCGGTTGATGATAAGTCGGCCTATGTAGAAGACAAGGAGCGCGATGGCGAGATTGATGGCAAAGGTCACCATCGAACTGACGACCTTCTGCACGAAGACGTCGAAGGGCAGGGATTCGAGCATGCCCATTTCCTGCGATACGGTGGGAATGGAGTCGGGAATGGCGACCGGCTGGTCGGAAATCTGAAGTGGTAACATGTCAATTGTTTATCGTAAGTGATGTCACGACACGGTCGTACCACTCGAGCGTGTGGTAGTTGCGTGTCTTCAATTCTTCTTTGGAGGATACTATGTAGGTCGAGAGGCCGCAGTGATATTCCATATCCGCGTCACCGGCATAGAGATAGGGCATGGTGGCGGCGTAGGGGACGCAGGCCTCGAGCGCCGAGCGGAACTCGGCAAGACGCGCCGACGCTCCTGCGAAACGCTCCGAGCCGTCGGCGGCGATGCACAGCGCCTCGACATACTGCCCGAAGTCGAAGTAGTACTTTGCCAGGCCCGTGGCCGCGCGGCCGAAGCGCTGCGGCACGAAGCCCTCGGGGAATGATGTCCCGGCCCGCGAGTAGATGTCGGCCGTGATGTCGGCCAGGTCGTCGAGCCCCTCGGTGGCGATAACGCTCATGGTGGCATAGCGGCCGGCGAAGTTGGCGGGAGAGCATTCGGGGCGGCGGCCGATCTCCTTCCACTCCTCGTAGTAGCGGAATGTGGTGGTAGCGGCCGCGATTATATCGGCACTACCTTCAGTGAAAAAGTTCTTGACATTCAAGTGGTAAGGCATGCCCTCGCCCGGCAGCTCCGACACACATCCGGCGATAAGCGGTGTGGCGTGGCGCATCTCGTAGGCCACCTCCACCGACGCCATATGGCAGCAGTCGAAGTATACGAACGAGAAGTCGGGGCCGGACTCGATGGTCCGGGCCAGTGTGGTTATATTCATCCACTTGGTGCGGTTCTCGCCGCCGTAGGAGCGCGGTGCCGTCGGCACAATGTCCTGGATGCCGTCCTGGAGCCATCCGCTGCCATGCCCCCACAGGATGAGCCCGTAGTCGGCGGCGGTAGCCATAGCGGTCATGTCGTCGAAGACTTCGAGCATGCGCTCGGCCTGCACCGACAGCAGGTCGGTGCTGTATGTCTTTATCGTGTCGGTGCCGTCGGGGCGTATGTCAAGAAGGACGGGAGCCTTGCCGCCCGAGTGGTTGTAGACAAGCAGGCGGCCGCCGCTTCCGAGCTGACCTTCGGCCACGGCCTGCTCCATCTCCCTGATGTCGAGACCGCTGTAACGGTCGAGGCCGTTTCGCTCGGCCACCTGATAGACGAGCACCGTGCGCGACAGCTCGGGCTGCGCGGGTTCTTCGGGGACGGGAGGCTCAGGCTCTTCCTGACAAGCCGAGGCCAGCGCCGTCAGCGCGACAAGGAGAGCATATAGCAGTAT
>JAICZO010000285.1 GCA_029057255.1 Muribaculaceae bacterium
CGCTCGTATTAAAGCATTATGAAGACCACATACAGCAGGACGATTAACCAGTTGAAGATGCCCATGACGATGTCATAGCCTCCGGAGATGAAAGAACCGACTGTGTCGAATATGGTCTGAATATCCTGGCGTGTAAGCGAGCGCGAGATACGCTCGAAGTCGATGTTGTTGCGCAGGAATTCATGGAGCGACGACGGCACAAACGGTATGTCGGAGCCTTTCTCGGAGTAGTGGCGGATGAAGTCGGCCACCTGGTGCATCTCGCTGATTATCGAGGGCACGACAAAGACGCTAACCGCCGACAGCACGAGCACGCACTCGAAGAGGGTCATCGTGATGGGCAGCCAACGCTTGCGCACGCCGAGCAGACGACGGTTGTACTGCACGAAAGGCTCGAGCAGATAGGCGATGAGCCATGCCACAAGGAACGGCAGCAGGACTGACTTGAGTACGCCGATGAGCCACAGCACGGCGGCTATGGCGGCTACTGTGATAAGCAACCGCACGACACGGTCGAATGTAAAAGGACGGGACGGGACAACTGTCTCCTGACGGTGCGGATGGTCTGTCATCAGTTAAAAGCTCTTCTATATGAGTGCAAAGATAATAATTCGGAATCTTTTCGACAACAGATTCTGAAAAAAACGTCGGCAAGGCATGTGGCACCATACAGAAAGTGGAGCCTTCCGGCCCCACCTCCTATATTCGTTATGTCTCTGAATGTCAGCGGACGAACTTGGCGCTGCGTGTGCGGCCGCCGACTGTCCACGTAAGGACATACACACCGCCGGCGAGACCGTCGACACCGACAAGCGGCTCTATGGCACCGGTGCGGACGAGATTGCCTGCCGCGCCATAGATGCAGTATGTGCCCTCGAGAGCGCTGTCGTCGTCCGACACGAAGCGGATAGCCGACGCCGATGCGCTGTAGCGCACGCTGTAGCCTGCGGGAGCTATCTCGTCGACAGCTGTCGTGGCGCGTTCGTCGACAGTGAGCTTCCACTGGCGGGTTGTCTTGTTGGCGTTCTCATGGTCGCTTGTCCAGCTGAGGATGGGGTTGCCGTCATTTGAGCCGCCACCGGAGTTGTTCCATCCGTATCCGGTCATGCGGTTGACAATGACATAGTTGCCGCCCATAGCCACGGGCGATATGCTCCAGTGCTGCTTGTGGTTCTCGGGGTCGACCGCAGCGAGGGCGAGGGTGCTTCCGCGCTGATATCCCTGACCTTCCGGCTCGGCGTTGTCGACAATGGCAAGACCGTTGCCGCGGTTGACGATGCGGTAGTATCCTTCGCCTGCCGGCTCGATGGTCCAGTGCTGCGAGAGGCGGCCGTCAGCGCCCTTGAAGATGCAGAGCGTTCCGTTCTCGGCCACATCGACAGCGCTGCCGCAGCCGGTGTTGTAGATCTTGTAGTAGGCATTCTCCTCGGGGGTGAACTCGGGAGTGGGCATCGACGAGCTGAAAGCTTCGGTCAGGAAGGCGACACGGTTGGTGATATAGTCCTTGAGATAGTTTACGCCCTCGGCATAAGTGCTGAAGAGGACAAGCTCGTCGTATACTTTCTTGTCGTTGGGCCACAGAGCGGAGTTGAGTTTCTGCGACTCCTCGATTTCGGCGGCGACAGCGTCGATATAGTCGTTGACATGCTTCTCGATGCCGCGGTCGACGCACTCTTTCCACGCCGTGTTGATAAGCTCGACAAACCAGGGGTCCTCCCACATGCGGCGCACCCACAGGCCTGTCAGATCCTGGCCGTAGCCGACGTCACGCATGAGTCTGCCGCTGACGTCGCCCTGGCGGGAGCAGTTGTTGAATGCAATATCATAGTCCCACAGCGGGCCCCAGTAGAGCTTGGGGTCGTCGACTTCCTTGTACATATATGTGCTCCAGAAACCGTCGACATTGCCTGTCAGCTCAGTGGAGATATACCAGCTTGCGAGCGTCGAGGCGTCGACATACTGGCGGTATCCTGTCTCGGGGTCCTTGAAATTCTCCGAGAAGAGTGCGTCCTCGAATAGCTGATAGTAGTCGGCGATATATTTCTTCTGACTTTCGGCGATAATCTTGTCGTCGGGCGACTTGATGGTCACCTTGACGCCGCGTGCGGTCTTGAAGAAAGCAGGCTCGGAGTCAGCGAAGCCGTCGACCTCGAGGAAGTAACCACCGGTGATGTTGGATGTCTCGGTAGCAGGTTCCTCCTGCTCGGTGATTTCGACGCGTTTCTTGCGCACTTCCATCTGGTCCGACACCTGATAGTTGCCGAGATACTTGCCGTTGAGATACAGGTCGACAAACTGAGCGGCGGCGGTAAAGGGCTGTCCGGCAAACTTACCGATGCAGGCAGCCACGGCGTTGCGCATGAGAGTCTTGTCGGCATAGTTTGCAATGAGAGTCCAGCTC
>JAICZO010000286.1 GCA_029057255.1 Muribaculaceae bacterium
GGCCGGTAGAGAGTGTGAACTTGGGAAGACCGTTGCCTACATACTGGCGGTCGGCCTCGCTACCCTGGATGCCCTTGATGATGTCGCCGTCGCGGTCGTAGATGAGCCACTCGCCGTCGGTGCTGATACCGGCATACTTGAACATGTGGAACTCTCCGATAGAGCGGCCTTTCTCGATGCGCTGCAGGGGGATGTTGGGGTAGGGATTCTCGGTGTAGGCCACATCATAGTAGTCGTTGCCGACAAACTCGGAGTTGCTGAAGTCGATAAATTTATTGGCCTGTGTCGAGCCGACGAAGTTCATCGAGTATGTGAAGTCGCGGGTCTGAACGGCATTGAATGTGATGTCGAACTCGAAGCCCTTGTTCTCCATTGTGCCCACATTGACGAAGGTGTGTGTGAACAGATAGGGAGGCATAGGCACGCGGTAGTTGCCGAGCAGGTCCTGCTGACGGCGGTGGAAGTAGTTGAGCGAACCGATGAGGCGGTTGTTGAACATCGAGAAGTCAAGGCCGACGTTCCAGTTCTTGCCCTGCTCCCAGTGGAGGTTGGAGTTGACATTCTTGCCGGGACCCCATACGCGCACCCACTGACCGTTATAGAAGCTGTAGCCGAACGGGCCCATGGTGTCGAGCGAGATGTAGTTGCCGAATTCCTGATTACCGGTCACACCGAAGTCGGCACGGATTTTAAGTTCGTCGAGCCACGACTTTGTGCCCGACATGAATTCTTCTTTGGAGATGCGCCAGCCGGCCGATACGGCGGGGAAGTTACCCCACTTGTGGTTCTTACCGAACTTCGACGAGCCTTCGTGGCGGAGCGAAGCAGTGAAGAGGTAGCGGCCGTCATAGTCGTAGCTTACACGGCCGAAGAAAGCGATGAGCTTGTTG
Source organism: Muribaculaceae bacterium (assembly GCA_029057255.1). GTDB lineage: Bacteria > Bacteroidota > Bacteroidia > Bacteroidales > Muribaculaceae > CAG-873. The sequence continues at coordinate 891 of JAICZO010000286.1, forward strand.
TCTTCCTTGTAGCTGTTCATGCCGATTTCGCCTTCTTCCTTCATCAGGTCGCCGGAGCCGATGTTGTCGGCGCCGATACCGTCGTTGGCGAAGTCAGAGTTGTTGCAGTCGAAACCGGAGTTCTGCCAATACTGATAGGAGTAGCCTACCATTGCGCGTACATTGTGGTTCTTGACGCTGATGCTGTAGTTGCCGAGCCACTCCATGCTGAGGCTGCGAGCGTTGTTCGACGAGCGGGCGCCATAGCCTTTGCGACCGTTGCGGATCTGCGAGTTCATGGTCGAAGGCTCGAAATAGTTGCCATCATTATTATACTGATGGTCGGCGAATGTAATCTGAGTGTTGAGAGTCTGGTTGTATTTTGCCTCAGGCATAAACAGAGGCAGGAGGTTGAGCTTCAGAGTACCGTCCCAGTCGAGGATTTTCTCGTGGCTCTTGTTTCTCACGAGATTCATCGATTCGATAGGGTTGACAAAACCGTTGACGTCGGTGAAGTCATAGTAGCGGCCGGGCACGTCAGGATGCCATACAGGTGTTGTGGGGTTGGCCTCGATGGCGCGACGGAACACGTCGTTGTCGGCGAGATTGCGGTAAACAACACGCGGAGCGAGGTTTACGTTGACCGAGAAGAGACCGCCCTTGGTGGTGTGGTTGATTGAAGCGCGTGCGCCGTACTCCTCGCGGTTGCCACGCTTCTCGATGCCGTCGGCATTGCGGTAGTCGACAGTCACACGGTAGTTTGT
>JAICZO010000287.1 GCA_029057255.1 Muribaculaceae bacterium
ATTATGTTTTTCTTCTTCATTATTATCGCCTTTTAGGGGAATGAGCGCAAAGTTAAGTCATTTTTTGCAATCAAGGCTTATTATTAAAGATTTTTATAAAATGCAGACACGCTGCCGATGGGCTTAGGCCACGTTCAAATAATGGGAGCGGGGTCTTATTTTGCCATGTCGATAATTTTTCGTACCTTTGTAAGCTTTAAAACAAGAACTCAAATTCTGTAATCATATTACGACACATGGCAGAAACACAAGAGGAATACAGCGCCAGTAACATCCAGGTGCTTGAGGGTCTCGAAGCAGTCCGCAAGCGCCCGGCGATGTATATCGGCGACATATCCGAAAAGGGTCTGCACCACCTTGTCTACGAGGTGGTCGACAACTCTATCGACGAAGCCCTCGCAGGCTACGCCAAAGAAATAAACGTCACCATCAACCCCGACAACTCAATAACCGTCGAGGACGACGGCCGAGGAATACCCGTCGACATGCACGAGAAAGAGCACAAGAGCGCTCTTGAAGTGGTTCTCACCGTGCTCCACGCCGGCGGTAAGTTCGACAAAGGCTCCTACAAGGTTTCGGGCGGCCTCCACGGCGTCGGTGTGTCGTGCGTAAACGCTCTCTCGACCTATCTCCGCGCCGAAGTGCGCCGCAACGGCAAGGTATACGCCCAGGAATACAGCTGCGGCAAGCCCACCACCGAGCTGATGATAACCGGCGAGAGCGACAGCACCGGCACAACTGTGACATTCAAGCCCGACGGCAGCATATTCACCACAACCGTATACGACTACAACATCCTCGCCAACCGCCTCCGCGACCTGGCGTTCCTAAACGCAGGCATAACACTGCACCTGACCGACCGCCGCCAGCTCGACGCCGAAGGCAAGCCCCGCAAGGAGACATTCTACTCCAAGGACGGTCTGCGCGAGTTTGTAGAGTATATCGACGCCAACAAGGAGTCGCTCATCAACGACGTTATCCACCTCAACACCGAGCGTCAGGGCATACCCGTCGAAGTGGCAATCACATACAACACCACCTCCAACGAGAACATATACTCCTTCGTCAACAACATCAACACAATCGAAGGCGGCACTCACCTGACAGGCTTCCGCCGCGGCCTCACCTCGACTCTCAAGAAGTATGCCGAGGACAACAACCTGCTCAAGAACGCCAAGGTCGACATCGCAAGCGACGACTTCCGCGACGGCCTCACCGCCGTAATCTCGGTCAAGGTGATGGAGCCCCAGTTCGAGGGTCAGACCAAGACCAAGCTCGGCAACAACGAAGTCATCGGCGTCGTGCAGACAGCCGTCAGCGAGGCCCTCGGCAACTATCTCGAGGAGCACCCCGCACAGGCCAAGGTCATCGTCGAGAAAGTGATTCTCGCCGCCCGCGCCCGTACGGCAGCCCTCCGCGCCCGTCAGGAAGTGATGCGCAAGACTCCGCTCGTCGGCGGCGGCCTCCCCGGCAAGCTCACCGACTGTTCGAGCCGCACGGCCGAAGACTGCGAGATATTCCTCGTCGAGGGTGACTCCGCAGGCGGCACGGCAAAACAGGCGCGCGACCGCCGCTTCCAGGCCGTACTGCCGCTCCGAGGCAAGATTCTCAACGTCGAGAAAGCACTCGAGCACCGCGTCTTCGAGAACCAGGAAATCACAGCGCTCTTCAAGGCTCTCCGAGTCACCATCGGCACCGAGGACGACCCCAAGGCGCCCAACCTCTCGAAGCTCGCATACCACAAGGTCATCATCATGACCGATGCCGACGTCGACGGCGCTCACATCGCCACCCTGCTGATGACATTCTTCTTCCGCCGCATGCGCCCGCTCATCGAGCGCGGACACCTCTTCCTCGCCTCGCCCCCCCTGTACAAGTGCAAGATGGGCAAGAACGAGGAATACTGCTGGAACGACCTGCAGGTGCAGCAGTTCATAGCTAAATACGGCGAGCGCACTTCGGTGCAGCGATACAAAGGTCTCGGCGAGATGTCGGACGACGAGCTCCGCCAGACCACCATGTCGCCCGAAGGACGCATCCTCAAGCAGGTCAACATCAGCGACGCCGCCGAAGCCGACCGCGTCTTCTCGATGCTCATGGGCGAAGACGTCGCTCCCCGCCGCGATTTCATCGAGGCCAACGCGACATACGCAACTATCGACGCCTGATACCGAACTCCACACACCCCCGGAGCGTTTATATTATACACCTAATTAATATATGGACTCCGGGGGCTATACGACCCCGCTTCATCACGTTTTCATCCAAGAACTATGCCCAAGACAAAAAAGACCGATAAGCAAGCCAACCGCCTGCGCTGCGCCGTCGACACATATATCGCCGCTCAGCAGCACGGCACCTTCAACTACCGACTGGTGTCGAACGCACTGGGCCAGACCACTCCCGCTGCCCAGCGCACTATAGCGCTATACCTGGCTGAACTGGCATTCGACGGCATACTCATCGAGACCGCCCCGGGACTCTACAAGCTGCCCAGCCGCACGACAATGGCGCAGGGTGTCTTCGTGCGCAGATCCAACGGCAAGAACAGCGTGATTACCGACAACGACGGCGAAGAGATTTTCGTGGCCGAGCGCAACAGCATGCACGCCCTCAACGGCGACAAAGTGGCCGTGACAATAGCCGCACGCGTCAGAGGCCGCGAGCCCGAAGCGGAAGTGACCGAGATTCTCGAGAAGAAGGAGCAGACTTTCATCGGCACTCTCAAGGTCGACAAGCACTTCGCATACCTGCTCACCGACTCAAAGTATCTCGCAACCGACATATACATACCGCGCGCCAAACTGCGCGGCGGCGTAAACGGCGACAAGGCCGTCGTACGCATCACCAACTGGCCCGACGACGCCAAGAACCCTCAGGGCGAAGTGGTCGACATCCTCGGCAAAGCAGGTGAGAACACCGCCGAGATACACGCCATCCTCGCCGAGTACGGTCTCCCCTACCGCTACCCCGAAGCCGTAGAGCGCGCCGCCGCGAAAATCGACGCCGGCATCACACCCGAGGTTGTGGCGAGCCGCCACGACATGCGCGACGTCACGACATTCACCATCGACCCGCGCGACGCCAAGGACTTCGACGACGCCCTCTCGATACGCCGCCTCCCCAACGGCAACGTGGAAGTAGGCGTGCACATCGCCGACGTGACACACTACGTCCGCCCCGGCTCGATAATAGACCGCGAGGCCGAGGACCGCGCCACAAGCGTATACCTCGTCGACCGCGTGGTGCCCATGCTCCCCGAGCACCTCTCCAACGGCATCTGCTCGCTGCGCCCCGACGAAGACAAGCTGACATTCTCGGTAGTCTTCGAGATGGACCGCAACGCCAAGGTCGTAGACTCGAAGATCGAGCGCACGGTGACCCGCTCCGACCGCCGCTTCACATACGAAGAGGCCCAGGAAATAATCGAGACCGGCAAAGGCGACTTCGCCGAGGAAGTACTCGAGCTGGACCGCCTTGCCAAGATACTCCGCAAGGCCCGCTACGAGAACGGCTCGGTGGACTTCGACCGCGTAGAAGTACGATTCGAAATCGACGACAAGGGACACCCCACATCAGTATTCTTCAAAGAATCAAAAGACGCCAACAAACTCATCGAGGAATTCATGCTTCTGGCCAACCGCACCGTGGCCGCCGCCATCGGCATCGTGCCCAAGCGCAAGAAGGCCAAGGCATTCGTCTACCGCGTCCACGACGTGCCCGACGCCGAGCGACTGACCAACCTCGCCGAGCTGGCGCGCGCCTTCGGATACCGGCTCAAGACCAAGGGCACTCCCGTGGAGATAAACCGCTCCATCAACAAGATGCTCGCCGACGTCAAGGGCAAAGGAGAGGAAAACCTCCTGGCCACCCTCGCCATACGCTCTATGGCCAAGGCTATATACACCACAACCAACATCGGTCACTACGGTCTCGGCTTCGAGTACTACACTCACTTCACATCGCCCATCCGCCGATACCCCGACATGATGGTACACCGCCTGCTCGAGCGCTATCTCAACGGCGGTCGCACCGTCAGCCTCGAGAAGCTCGAGGAAGAGTGCAAGCACTCCTCCGACATGGAGCAGCTCGCCGCAAACGCCGAGCGAGCCTCGATAAAGTACAAGCAGGTCGAGTATATGGGCGACCACCTCGGCGAAGTATTCTCGGGCGTGATTTCGGGAGTCACCGAGTGGGGTCTCTACATCGAGCTTGACGAGAACAAGTGCGAGGGTCTTGTGCCCGTGCGCGACCTCGCCGACGACTACTATGACTTCGACGCAAAGAACTACTGCCTGACCGGACGAAAGCACAACAACCGCTATCGCCTCGGCGACAAGGTACAGATACAGGTGGCGCGTGCCGACCTGCAGAAAAAGCAGCTCGACTTCGTCATCGTCGACGAAAAGAACCCGCCCCGCAGCCTCGACACCCTCGGGGCTAAGCCCAAGGGTCGCTCTGCCGGCATAGAGAAAGTCGGCAACAAAAAGAAAAAAAGCCGCAACAGGCGCTAAAGAAGACATTTACCAGCCATTAGAAACATGCAATACGACCGTCAGCCGCAAGGCTCAATAAAAATCGAGGGACTCAAGATATTTGCCCGCCACGGCGTCCTGCCTCAGGAGCGCACGGTAGGCAATATGTTCGAGATCAATGCCACGTTCCACTTCCCTTGCAGCTATGCAATGCGCAGCGACCGTGTAGACCTGACCATCAACTATGCCGACATCGTCGACATCATGAAGCAGGAGATGGCCTACCCCTCCAAGCTGCTCGAGAACGTCGTATACCGCATGTTTCAGAATCTGACGATACGCTTCCCGCAGATTTCGGGAGGCTCGATTTCACTATACAAGATACAGCCCCCTATCTCGGCCGAAATAGGACGGATAGGCTTCACCTTCGAGTGGTGAGAACTAATATACTAAATAGCTCTTTTTTACGTTATCACATTAGAATTTTCTTAACCGACTACAGTATCCTGACTATTATGAAGCTAAAAAACCTATTGCTGTCCACGTTGTTTGCCCTGGCGCTTGTGTCCTGCAACAGCTCCAAGACAGTACTCCCATACTTCACCGACATCATCGACATCCCCGAAGGTACACTCCCCGTAATCGACTACATGCCGATTATCCAGCCCGACGACGAGCTCTTCATCTCGGTGACATCGGAGTTCCCCGAGGCATCGGCAATATACAACCTGCCCGCCACCAACCCGGCAAAGCGCGACGCCCTCGTCTCACAGACGTCGGCCCGCTCGCTGACATATATCGTTGACTCCAAGGGCGACATCAACTTCCCCATCCTCGGCAAGCTCCATGTAGCAGGCATGACCACAGAGCAGCTCAAGGATGAGCTGTATACTCTCATCCGCAAGGACGTCAAAGACCCTGTCATCAACGTGCAGATGGTCAACTTCACCGTCGTTGTGGCAGGTGAAGTCAAGCAGCCTCAGACCATCAAGGTCGAGCGTAACCGTATATCCGTCATCGACGCCCTGGCAAAGGCCGGCGACCTTACCGAGTACGGCGAGCGCTCCAACGTGCTCGTCATCCGAGAGGAAGACGGCATCCGTACCTACGCCCACCTTGACCTGAACGACTCCAAGACACTGACATCACCCTACTTCTACCTCAAGCAGAACGACTACGTCTACGTAGCCCCCAACAAGGTGCGCCAGTCCAACTCCAAGTACAATCAGAACAACGCATACAAGCTGTCCCTCACCTCGACCATCGTAAGCACTGTGTCAGTAATCGCTTCGCTGGTCATAGCCTTTACCCGTTAAACCAAAACCGGAAACAATCATCGCAATGGCAAAAAGCAACAATTCCGACTTTATCGACATCACAGCGCTGCTCAAGCAATACCTGTCGAAATGGTATCTTTTCGTTATATCGGTAGTACTCTGTACCGGTTTTGCATTGTTCTACAGCAAAATACGACAGCCGCTCTACGCAGTACAGGCCAACGTCCTCATCTCACCCGAGAAAAATCCTCAGGCCTCCGGTGTATCCGGTGCTATATCCGCCGTGTTCGGCTCGCAGGGCGACGTCGACGACGAGATTTTCATCATCTCGTCGCACTCGCTGTATAAAAACGTGGCCAAGGAACTCGGCACAAACATCATGCACTATGTCAAGACCGGCTTCATGCAGACGGAGCTGGCCTTCCCCGATTATCCTGTAGCAGCACAGGCTCCTCAGGCTATGCTTGACACTCTGCAGGGTGCTATCGCATTCCGACTCGACATCAACAAGGAAGGTAAAGCCAAGGTTACAGTTAATCATGGCGGAGAAGTCTTCAGCGAATTTGAGGACGTCACACTCCCCTACACTGTCGACACTCCTATCGGTAAATTCACATTATCGCCGACCGAAACTTATCCGAAGGGCAAAAGCCTGACAACTACAATCTCTGTCACAAGTTATGACGTTGCAGCCGAGATTCTAAGCGCATCGGTCGTCAACGAAATCGCCTCAAAGCGAAGCAATGTCATCACGATGGCCATCAACACGCCCAACCCCGAATACGGCAAGGCTGTGCTGAACGAAATCATAAAGCAATACAACATACGCGGTGTCTCGGAGAAGAACAACCAGAACGAGATGACGGCCAAGTTCATCGACCAGCGACTGGCCATCCTCAGCGACGACCTGAGCAACACCGAAGCGCAGATTCAGAAATTCAAACAGGAAAAGGGCATTCTTGACCTCGAGATACAGGACAA
>JAICZO010000288.1 GCA_029057255.1 Muribaculaceae bacterium
CCCATGCTTATAGGCGAGCCGGGCACCGGCAAGACGGCTATAGCCGAGGGACTGGCACACCGCATCGTCCGCGGCGATGTCCCCGAGAATCTCCGCACCAAGCAGATATACTCTCTCGACATGGGCGCACTGGTGGCCGGCGCGAAGTATAAGGGCGAATTCGAAGAACGACTCAAGGCTATCGTCAACGAAGTGACAGGAGCCGACGGCGAGATCATCCTGTTTATCGACGAGATTCACACGCTTGTCGGCGCCGGCAAAGGCGAAGGTGCTATGGATGCTGCAAACATCCTCAAGCCTGCCCTCGCCCGAGGCGAACTGCGCAGCATAGGCGCTACCACTCTCGACGAGTATCAGAAGTATTTCGAGAAGGACAAGGCTCTCGAGCGCCGTTTCCAGAAGGTGATGGTGAACGAGCCTGACGAGATGAGCGCCATCGCCATTCTCCGCGGTCTGAAGGAGCGCTATGAGAACCACCACAAGGTGCGTATCCGCGACGAGGCTATCATAGCCGCCGTCCAGCTGTCGGAGCGTTATATAACCGACCGTTTCCTGCCCGACAAGGCCATCGACCTTATCGACGAGGCTGCGTCGAAGCTGAAACTCGAAATAGATTCTGTGCCTCAGGCTCTCGACGACATCACCCGACGCATCGCCCAGAAAGAAATCGAACGCGAGGCCATAAAGCGCGAAGGCATGGACGAGAAAGTCCGCGACATCGAGCGGGAAATCGCTCAGATGCGCGAAGAGGAAAAGGAATACAAGGCCAAATGGCAGGCCGAACGCGAACTGATAGGCCGCATACAGCAGAACAAAATCGACATCGAGCAGCTGAATTTCGAAGCTGACAAGGCTGAGCGCGAAGGCGACTATGCCCGCGTGGCAGAGATACGCTACTCCCATGTGGCCGAGAAGCAGAAAGAAATAGAGACCACACAGGAACAGCTCCGTATGATGCAGGGCGAGAAGTCTCTCATCAAGGAGGAGGTCGACGCCGAAGACATCGCCGATGTCGTTTCGCGATGGACAGGCATACCCGTCAACAAGATGGTGCAGAGCGAAAAGGAGAAACTGCTGCACCTCGAAGAGGAGCTGCACTCTCGCGTCATAGGTCAGGAGGAGGCCATAACAGCCATCGCCGACGCCGTGCGACGCAGCCGTGCAGGCCTCAACGACCCCAAGCGCCCTATCGGTTCGTTCATCTTCCTCGGCACCACGGGTGTCGGCAAGACGGAGCTTGCCAAGGCTCTGGCGGAGTATCTCTTCGATGACGAGAACATGATGACCCGTATCGACATGAGCGAGTATCAGGAGAAACACTCAGTGTCGCGTCTCGTCGGAGCGCCTCCCGGATACGTCGGCTACGACGAAGGCGGACAGCTCACCGAGGCTGTACGACGCAAGCCCTACTCTGTCGTTCTCTTCGACGAGATAGAGAAAGCGCACCCCGATGTGTTCAACATCCTGCTGCAGGTGCTCGACGACGGACACCTTACCGACAACAAAGGCCGCAACGTCAACTTCAAGAACACGATCATCATCATGACTTCGAACATGGGTTCGCCTCTTATCCGCGACAACTTCGCCAAGATGACGCCGCAGAACCGTACCGAAACCATCGAGAAGACCAAGCAGGAAGTGCTCGAGATGCTCAAGCAGACGATACGACCGGAGTTCCTCAACCGTATCGACGAAATAATAATGTTCACCCCGCTGAACCGCACCGAGATCGAGGAGATTGTCGGCCTGCAGATAAAGTCGATACAGAAGATGCTCGCACATTCGTCAGGCATCGAACTGAAAGTCACGCCCAAGGCTCTCTCCTTCCTCGCCGATGAAGGCTTTGACCCGGAGTTCGGCGCAAGACCTGTCAAAAGAGCTATTCACAGGCTTGTGCTCAACCAGCTGTCGAAGGACATCCTGGCACAGAAAGTCGACCGCTCGAAGCCTATCGAGATTGACGTCGAGAACGATGATCTGATATTCAGAAACTGATATAAAAGCACATTGTTGGCGGGGAGCCGACACCGGTTCCCTGCCTTTATTCTGCCACGACAAGTATTAATATCAAAAAGAAACGTACTATGAAGAAATTTTTTGCCCTTATCATGCCCGTCATCGCCATGTTCGCCCTTACGTCGTGCCACGATGACGACGATCTACCCGATGTCGCTTTCAACGTCCAGATCGAGAACGCTGTCCGAGCTGACGGCAAGGTCTATGTCGTACAGGGACAGGACTTTGAAGTATCTGCCATAACGGTCGAGAACCATGAGGCCGGCAAGCGGGCCATGATTACCAACGCCAATTTCTACTGGGACTCCTACTACATCGGTTCGGCCGTTCAGCCTCCCTTCGGATTCGAGATTTCAGTCGAGCCTGAAACGCCCGTCGGCCGCCACACTCTTGACATCGAGTGTCCGCTTTATGCCGAGGGTAAGG
>JAICZO010000289.1 GCA_029057255.1 Muribaculaceae bacterium
CCCGAGAATCCCCCGCGCACCTCCATTGTCTCCCATCCCTTTATATCGGAGAAGCGGGAGCCGTCCTTCATCAGATAGCTTGCCACAAGAGCCTTGGTGGCGCCTGCCTTGTTGCCGCCGCCCGAGAAAGGTGTCAGGTTTATGTCTGATGTTATTGTGCCGCCATAGCTGCGGGCGAATATGTACTCGCGGGTATCGGCCTCTTCGGCAACGAACAGCGAGTAGTAAGGTGTGTTGCCGTTCTTTACGATGTTATACCGACCGCTTTCCATTATCGTCTTTGCAGCGTCGGCCGCTTCCTCGAGGAGATCTCGCCAGGGGAGTCGGTCGGGGTTGAATACGTCGCCGTCGTGGTACTTGCGGAAGGTGCCTTCAAAGAGGCATACGCGGGAGCGGAATGCCACCGCTATGTCGCGGTTAAGTTTGAATCCGTCAGATGTCGGCGGCAGGAAGCGGGCGGCATAGTCGAGGTCGGCGAGTATGCTGTCGACAACCAGTGCGCGGCTGTCGCGCGGCTTGTTGAGCAGCTCTGTATCGGACGATGCTATAGGCTCGTTATGCCAGGGAACGTCGCCGAATCGCTTTACCTTGTTGAAGTAGAACCATGCTCGCCAGAAGCGTGCCACGGCGTCGTATTGCAGTCTTGCAGCCTCGTCGGGACAGTTGCCCGAGTGCTGCAGATAGTAGTTGATGTGCCGCAGGTCGCCCCATGACCATCCTCCTCCGTTGCCCGGCACAGGGCGCATGTTGGAGTAGTACAGCGAGTTGGCTGCGCTCTTGTCGACGACAAGGTCGGAAGGCTCGATGTCGATGTCTTCGTACTTCGGCTCTAAGAGATAGAAACGGTTGGTGGCCAGCTCAAGGTCGGCGGCCTTGGTGAAGTATGTCTCGGGGCTGAGCGATGACTCAGGTGTGAGATCGAGATCGCACGATGCTGCCATAGAAGCCATTGCGATAGCTCCGAGGATATATGCTGAGTTGTTGTATAGTTTCATGATTCCGGAAGTGGGATTAGAAGGTGATGTCTACGCCGATCGAGTAGGTCTTGCTGAAGTTGTAGACTTCGCCCGAGTTGCTGTACTCGGCCGATTTCGAAACAGCGCCCTCGGGGTCGATATACTTGCAGTGTTTTTTTAGCGGCGACCAGTAGGCCAGGTTCTCGCCGGTGAAGTATATGCGGATTTGCTGTACCCATCTCTTGAGACACGGCAGGGTGTATCCGACAGTGAGGTTCTTGAGCCTCAGGTATCGCACGCTCTGCAGATAGCGGGTGTTGGGCGATGTCAGGGTGTAGTGCGAGTTGGAAGCGTCGTAGGTGGAGTTGGCGTTTGCCGAGTATGCTTCCATACCTCGCGGGAAGGGGAAGTATGCGTCGGGGTTCTCGGGGCTCCACACCTGGTCGAGCAGCTGCTGCGACACGAATGTCGAGTGCGGGCGGCAATAAAGGCCCCAGAAGAGATTGGAGTATCCGCCGCCGGGATACCAGTCGCGCTTGCCTACACCCTGAAAGAGAATCGAGAAGTCGATGCCGCGCCATGAAGCATCTGCTCCGAAGGTATAGGAGTATCGGGGCAGTATGTTTCCGATGACTTTACGGTCGCCCGGGTCGTCGACAGTGTTTTTGCCGCGGTTGACGACGCCGTCGCCGTTTGTATCGATATAGCGGAGGGCTCCGCCGACGAGTTTCTTGTATTCAGGTGGGCGTTTGCTCATGATGCGTGTCATGAAGTATGACACGTCGACTTTCTCCTGATAGGCGGCAGCTTCCTCGTCGCTGGCGAACAGGCCGTCGACAGTGTAGCCCCATATTTCGCCCACCTGCTCGCCTTTGTAGTGAGTGCCGATGATGCGGGTCTCATTGTTGAAGCGGGTGACGACACTCTTGTAGTCGCCTATCGAGGCGTTCACTCCGTAACTGAAGCTGTGTCCGCCGATATTGAAGCGGTCATGCCAGCGGAGCGCCACTTCCCATCCGTTAGTGCGCATGTCAGCCGAGTTCTGTTTTGGCGCCGCTACGCCGTAGACACCCGGCAGCGTCGCTCCAGGCATCATCATGTTGGTTGTGCGGCGGATATAGTAGTCTGCTGTGGCAGTCAGTCTGTTGCCTAAGAACGCGAGGTCGATACCGGCGTCGTATGTCGTCACTTTCTCCCATGTCAGATCCGAGGCGACGGGATTCGACTCGGCGGCATACTGTAGTGGGTCCATACCGTTGAACGTGAAGCTGTTGTCAAAGTTGCCGGTGGTGATTTTATCATAGAAGAGGAAGTCTGATACCTGTTGGTTGCCGAGGGATCCTACGGACAGGCGCAGCTTGGCGTTGTTCCACCATGTCGATAATGGCTGCCAGAATTTCTCCTCGCTCATCCTCCAGCCGAAGGAACCGGACGGAAAGAAGCCCCATCTGTGTCCTTTGCGGAAACGTGACGAGCCGTCGCCTCG
>JAICZO010000029.1 GCA_029057255.1 Muribaculaceae bacterium
GAGTATACCTTCCATGTATTTTGAGCGTGACAAACTCATCATACGTCGGCACGCGGCCTGAAAGTGTATCCCGGCAAGTGTGAGCGTTAAACGAATCCCAGTCGTGAGCAGCCACAAGATATCCGTCAGAAGTCAGACGTAAATCGAGTTCGATATACTTAACTCCCTTGTCTATAGCGTGCTCCACACTTTCAAGAGAGTTTGTAGTACAGAATCCGTCGATAGCACCGCCACCGTGTGCAATGTATGATTGCTCGTCACAAGCCCCGATGCAACGGGCCATACCGATGCACACCACAAGGCACATGACGGCTACGCCGACAACAGCGGCAGTCCGTCTAAGCATTATCCTGCGTGACATACGAAGCGTAATTCATAGATACTAAATCAGTAAACTTTAGCACGTTATACTGATAGTGCAAATATAATACATTTGTATAATACTTGCAAAGCATCCTATCCCAAGTTTTTTTATTTGCAGTTAGGCAATCAACAGATTTCGGTTAATGCTTGTCCTCTTCGTTGAAGAACCTCATGTCCATTGGTAATTAATATGTTTTTGTCCAAGAAAACGATGGGGTAAAAACAGCAATGGCTAAGAAAATTATTTTTTCTTAGCCATTGATTATAAGTAGACTATGGGAATGTGTTGCTTAGTACTCGTCCTCGTTGAAGAGAAAGTCTTCTTTAGAGGGGTAGTCGGGCCATATGTCCTCGATTGATTCGTATGTCTCGCCTTCGTCTTCGATTTCCTGGAGGTTTTCGATTACTTCGAGGGGTGAGCCGCTGCGCATTGCGTAGTCGATGAGCTCGTCTTTTGTTGCGGGCCAGGGAGCGTCTTCGAGCTTGGAGGCCAGTTCAAGTGTCCAGTACATAGTGTCGGTATTTTTATAAAAGTGCGCAAAGTTAGCTATTTTCTTGTTTCTAACAAGTTTTCTCCCAAAATATTTCGTCGCGACCGTTAAAAAAGTTTATAGCGCGGCTTAAAATGAAGAGATAGTCACTGAGGCGGTTGATATATCGGCAGATCTGCGGGTCGACGTGCTCGGTCTCTGCAAGGGTGACGATGTGGCGCTCGGCGCGGCGTACTACTGTGCGGGCGATGTTTGCGCGCGCGGCGTCGGGGTGGCCCGAGGGTAGGATGAAGCGGTTGTGGCGGGGCAGGGTAGCGTCGAGTGCGTCGATGTCGGCTTCGAGCTGTGCTGTCTGCGCTTCGGGGAAGGGTGCGGGCTGCCATGCCGATGTGGGTTCGGTGGCGAGTGCGGAGCCGATGTCGAACATAAGGTTCATGGCGCGTCGCAGTGTGGCATGTGCGGCTTCAGGGATGGCTTCTGAGGCGTCGATGAGTCCGAGCCAGGAGTTTGCCTCGTCGATGGTGCCGTAGGCCTCGAGACGTGCGTTATTTTTCGCCACACGCGATCCTCCGACCAGTGATGTTGTGCCGCTGTCGCCTGTGCGTGTGTAGACGTTGCTTTTGGGCATGTTTTGGGTGTGTGTTAAAAGACAAGGCCGTGGTTTTTGGAGCCACGGCCTTGTCGGTTATTGTTTTGTTTTATTTTTTGTCCCAGGTGCAGCTCACGGGTGTGAATGTGGCGGGAGCTGTCACTTTCCATACGGCTGTCTCGGTGGAGTTGGAGCCGGTGTATACGCCGAATGTGATGGTGTAGAGTACATCGATGCCATCGACGGGTTTGGCGTCGGGGTGGAGTTTGGCGAGTGCGCCGGGCATTACTTCTTCGATGAAGCGTTTTTTCTCGAGTTCTACGATCTGTTCGTCGGTCATGCTCTGGTATCCTGCGGGGTACTGCTCGCGAGCTTTGTCGGGGCGGAGGTCAATGTTGCCCTGGAATGCCGATGTGCCGGAGTAGTATTCGTTGTTGCCGTAGGATGATACGTAGAATTTGCCGCTCTTGATGCTTGTGTCGCCCAGGGGCACGCAGATGTTCTCGTATACCCAGTCGACGCATGCCTGGAAGTATTTGGCGCTGAGTTCCTGGTTCTTGCCTGCGGGGAGTGTGATTGTCACCGAGGGGTCGTAGAACCATGAGGAGCCTTTCTTGACGAACTGGTTTGTCTCGGCTACGACGTAGTCGTTGAGTGTCCACTGCGACTCTTTGAAGACGTACTGCGAGCAGCGGTACGATGTCTTGGAGTTGGCGAAGCAGAGCCAGAGCACGTACTTGATGTCGCCTTCGGATGCGAATGCGAAGTGCTGGTTGAGCCAGATCGAGATGAAGGGCTCGGCCTTGGGGAGGTCGGCGTGGCTCTGACCCATAGCGGTGTAGTCGGCGGGGTTGAAGACGAAGAAGTTGGCGGGTACTGTCCACGCTGAGCCGTTGTACATGTATACGGCGTTGAGGGTCTCGGTGGTGGCGTCGGCGGCAGCGCGGGCGGGTGCTTTCTTGGCGCCTGCAGTACCTGTCAGGACGAGGTTCTTGACTTCCCATGTGCCGGACTTACCGTCTTCGCTGATGTAGAGGAATCCGAGCTGTACTTTCTTGCCTTCGAAGTCTTTGAGCGATATTTCGCCGGCGTTGACGAAGTCCCAGCTTGTGTTGGTGCTGACGGTGGGTATGGAGAGCATTGTCCAGTTGGTGGCACCTTCTTCGCGGATGTTGAGTGTGCAGTTGTCGATGGCGAAGTCAAGGTCGGGGAACTTGTTGTATACGTGGTCGAAAGTGAGCTTGCAGTCGGTGTAGCCTGTAAGGTCGATTACGGGCGAGATGAGCATCGATGTTGTGGCGTAGCTTGTGCCGTCTTTGAAGGCGTTGGCTTTAGCGCCATAGTTGGCGCCGCCCCATGTCCATACTGCTGTGAGTTCGGCGGGGAGGAGGTCGTCTTCGATTGTGAATTCGCCGAGGCTCTCGGTGAATGATTCGGCGAAGATTTCGACGGGACCTGCGGGCTCTTCTGTGCCGCCGCCGAATACGGGTTCGGTAGCCGAGTTCTTATAGCTTACCACTACGTATTTGCCTTTCTCGGGGTCTACGTTGGCCTTGAGTATAGCGGGCAGATACTCCGATGCGGGGTGCGAGGGAGCGAAACCGTTGATGAAGTTCTCGCTGTTCCATACGTTCTCGTACTCGTTGTTGGGCACGGTGTATGTCTGGGTCTTGGAGGCTTCGGTCACGGTAGCGGGCTCGTTGACGGTTGTGTTGTATGTGAGGTTGATGGCCGAGCCGTCGGTGAGGGTGAAGTAGGGGAATGCTGTCGAGTTGAGGAATGCGGGCACGTATTCGGCAGCTGTTATCTTGCCGCTGAAGCGTTTTGTTGTTGCAAGTGCAGCGAGGTCTGCGGCGAGGTCTTCTCCTGCGAGAGCTTTGTTGTCGGCGTTTGCCGCTATTGCAGCATAGTCGGCATCGGTGAGGGTGTAGTCGATGCGCTGCTGGTTAGCGGTAGGCTGGTCGTTGGCATCCTCGAATCCGTCGAGGTGGTCGTTCCATGCGTTTTCGTCGCATGCTGTCATAGCGCCGGCTACGGCGAGCAGGGCTATCGCCTTTATATATGATGTAGTTTTCATTATAATCGTGTTATGATGTTTGCCGGTGTTTTAGAAGTTGATTCGGAGCTTCATCGAGTATGTGCGACCGAAGGCGTAGAAGCCGTATGCGTTCTCCCATGTGCCGTCGGCGTCGGAGGGTGTTGTTGCGTCAACTATGTAGTTGTAGTTGAAGAGGTTGTGCACGTTGCCGAAGAGTGTGGCTGTGACGCCTCCGATGTTGAAGCGGTAGGATGCGTTGATGTCGACCTGATTGCCCCAGGGTATCTCCCAGGGGTTGCCGAGGTTGATTTCCTTGTTTGCGGAGAATGCCGAGCTGCTGAGGGTGTAGTCGCTGTAGTTGCGGGCTGCCACCTTCCAGTCAGCGCCGATGCGGAATCCGTTGAAGGGTTTGAATGTAGCACCGATGTAAGCGGTGGTCTGAGCCGAGCCGCCCACCTTGACGCCGTCCTGGTTGAGGACTGCCCATGCGTGGTCGGGGCCGAGGATTTCAGATGCGATGTTGCCTGCGAGGTCCGAGATAGGCTGACCTACCTGGTTGTAGAAGTAACCCTTGGCGTTGTTTGCCCATGTGTAGTCGCCCCACGAGAGCATACCGTTGATTTCGAGCCACTTCACGGGGATGAATGTGAAGTTCATCTCGATACCCATG
Organism: Muribaculaceae bacterium; assembly: GCA_029057255.1. Classification (GTDB taxonomy): domain Bacteria; phylum Bacteroidota; class Bacteroidia; order Bacteroidales; family Muribaculaceae; genus CAG-873. The sequence continues at coordinate 4,152 of JAICZO010000029.1, forward strand.
TGGCGAGCGTTCACGCCTGTCATGTTGAGGTAGTAGCGGTCGCCTGCGTGTTCGCCCGATGTGATGTCGCCCGAGCGGGTTGTGGTCTTGTCAAGCCACATTGTGTAGTATGCGTTGACCATAGCCGAGAAAGTGCGGGAGCTGAAGCCGTATCCTGCTTCTACGGACCATGTCTTTTCGTTGACGGGGTTGGGGTTTGCGGCGTTGGATGTAGCCTGGCTCAGGAAGACGCCCTTGCTGAAGAAGGGTGCGCGGCTGATGTATCCGGCGTTGACGAAGACGTTGTTGTGACGGTCGATGTTGTAGTTTGCACCGCCCTTGATAGTACCGCCGATGAAGTTGTAGATGTCTGATTTGGCGTGTTCTTCGTCGTAGTAGAAGTGGTCGACGCGCTGGTAGCCGGTGTTGCTGAGAGCGCCTGCGAGGACGATGTTGAGTTTTTTGTCGAGGAGGGTGTATTCAGCCTGGGCGTAAGCGCCTTCCTGGTTGGTGCGGCCGTCGAAGTTGCGGTATACGATGTCGCCTACGCCTAACTTCTCGTATTTCCAGTTGGGGTCGGCGGCAGCGGCGTTGTTCTGGGGCTTGACGTTCTTACGCGAGCTGTCGTCCATGAAGTATTCGCCGTCGTAGAGGTCGGTGATTTTGTTGTTGTGGTAGCCTACGTAGTAGCGGATGTCGATACCGGCGAGGAAGTTGAGGTTGCCGTCGAGGAACTTGTTCTGATAGGTCGATACGAGGCCGGCCCATGTGTGCGAGTTGTTGCTCTCGCTCATGACCATGTTCGAGCCGGTGGTGCTCTGGCGGTTCATCTCCTGGATGAGGTTGTAGCCGAATGTTCCGTCAGGGTTGCGGAAGAGGGTGTTGGGAGTACCGTTCGAAGCACCGTACCAGCTTGAGTTGCTGAGGTTTGTACCGTTGTACGTGCCACGGCCCTGGCCTGACTGGCCGCCGCCCTTGGCGAACGAAGCGTAGATTGTTGTCGAGAGGCTCGATTTCTTGTCGATCTGCCAGGTGTGTGCCAGCGATATCTGGGGCTTGTGGTATGTGTTCTGGTTGGAAGTACGTACCTGGCCCTGGAGGTCATAGCCGAAAGTGGGGTTGTACTTGTAGGGGCTTTCGCCGTCCATGTAGTTCTTGGCGAGCTTCTGGTAGTTGAGGATTGTCAGACCGTCCTGGCTCGAGCGCTTGGTGTGTGTCTGGGGAGCGCCGAAAGCGGTGAACGATAGGCGGTGGTTGGCGTTAATCTGCTTCGATACGTTGACGAAGTAGTTGTACGATGTGAAGGGAGTGCCCTGGATGTAGCCTTCGCCCCACTTGCGCGAGCCGAGGACTGTGATGGCCCAGCCGTTTTTCATAAGGCCTGTCGACACCTTGAGGCCTACGTCGTTGAGGCCGTCGTTACCCATGCCGTACCATACGCGGCCGCCTTTCTCGGCGTCGAGGCTCTGGGTGGTGATGTTGATAGTACCGCCGATCGAGGGAGAGGAGAGTATTGCAGCTCCGAGGCCTCGCTGAGTCTGAATGTTTGATGCAACGTCGCCCATGCCGGCCCAGTTGCTCCAGTATACGCCGCCCCACTCCATGTCGTTGACGGGGATACCGTTTACGAGCACGGCAACGTTCTCGCTCTTGAAGCCGCGCATGTTGATTTTGGCGTCGCCGAAGCCGCCGCCGTCCTTAGTTGCCCATACGCCGGGGGTGGTGTTGAGCACTTCGGGGAGCTCCTGGTTGCCGAGCTTGACGTCGATTTCGGCGCGGTTAACCTGCGAGATTGCCACGGGGGTCTGGCGAGTGCGTGCCAGCGACTGAGTGACGATGACGTCGTTGAGGATTTCGGTTGAAGGCTCGAGCTTGATGATACCCATATCGGGTTTTACGCGAACAACTTTATTGGAGTACCCGATGTAGCTGAAAGTAAGCGAGCGGGTCTCGTCGGGGACTTTGACGCTGAATGCGCCGTCGACATCTGTTGTGCCGAGCGCGCGTCCTCCGGTGATAACGATGCTGGCGCCGATGATGGGTTCGCCTTCTTCGTCTACTACCGTTCCTTTACAAGTGATGGTTGCTCCGGCGGCGAAGGCATATGCCATAGTCAGCCAAAGCACGATGAATACCGATAAGAGTCGTCTCATTGCAAAATGGTAATTGTGGTTTATAATGAATTGGGTGTTATGTCACTTAACATAGTATGTTTGGATACATTCCGACTGCAAAGTTAAGCAATTTTTACTATTTTTAGCATAATTAATGTAACAAAAAGCAAGTCGGGGCGTCATATAATTGTTATGACGCAAAAACTTCTCATTCTGCTTATTTCGCTTTTCCCGTCGGCGGCCTTTGCAGGCGGTTATGGCGTACGGGCACAGGTTGTCGATTCGGCGGGAGTGCCGGAGGCCTATGCCACTTACCGTATATTTGCTTTACCTGACACTATCAAGCCTGTGGCGGGTGCGCTGACCGGCGACGACGGTCTCATTGTGGCGCGCCTCGACAGTGCGGGCGACTACCGCATGGACGTCGCCGGCATGTCGGCACATCCCGAGACGAGACTGTTCAAGCTCGACAGCTCGCACCCCGAGGTCGATCTCGGTGAGCTGAGGCTGCGCCCGGCCACGACGATGCTCTCGGAGCTGACCGTAACAGCCATGAAGCCGCTTGTCACACGCGAAATCGACCGCATCGGTTATGACGTGAAGAACGACATCGAGGCCCCGACTTCCAATCTGTCGGATATCCTCAAGAAGGTGCCTATGGTGTCGGTCGAGCCTGACGGCACGATAAAAATCAACGGCTCGAGCGACTTCAAAATCTATAAGAACGGACGCCCGAACAATTCTTTCACGAAGAATGCCAAGGATATCTTCAAGGCTCTCCCCGCTTCCTCTATTAAAAAGGTGGAGGTCATCACCGACCCCGGAGCGCGCGAGGATGCCGAGGGTGTGGGTGCCATCCTGAATATCGTCACCGACAGCGAGACCTCGGTCAAGGGTGTGCTCGGCACGGTGTCGCTGTGGGCCAACTCCAACAACCTCATGCCGAACCCCAACGTATGGCTGTCGAGCCAGATCGACAAGGTGACATTCTCGGTCAACGGAGGCTTCTACAGTTTCAACGAGCACGAGAGTGAGTCGGAGTCGGTATCGGAGGGCACATATGCTTCCAGCGGAATTACCAGCCGTGAGGTATCGACCGGCAAGAGCCGCGGCACCGGATACTACGGCGGCGCCGAGGCAAGCTTCGAGCTTGACACTCTCAACCTGTTCACCGCCGAGGTCAATTTCTATAATGGCAGCAACAAGTATGCGAGCACGACGACGTCGGAGATGTTCAGCCCCGCCGGCGAGCTTATCCAGAGCTATACGTCGCTCGGCGACTATCCCCGCAATTCCTATCTCGACCTTGACGCGGGCGTGAACTACCAGCGCTCGACAAGGCTCAAGGGCGAGGCCGTCACGCTGTCGTACCGCATCTCGACGACCAATCAGCAGCAGCAGCAGTCGCAGACCTACGAGAATCTGTTCAACCCGCCCATGTTATATAAAGGTATAATATCGGACTTCGACCTCAACTTCATCGAGCAGACAGCGCAGGTCGACTGGACTCGTCCGTTCGGCGAGAAGCACAAGCTCGACGTGGGCGGCAAGTTCATCCACCGCAACAACCACTCCAAGAACAGCCGCGAGTATGTCGGCGAGCGCAGCACCTTCGACGACTTCTCGCACCGCACGTCGATCGGCGCCGCCTATGCCGACTATCGTGTCAGCTTCGGCAAGTTCAGCGCCCGTGCCGGTCTCCGCTACGAGTTCTCCCGTCTCTCGGCAAAATTCATAGCAGGGGAGGGTAGTGACTTCGGCAGCAACCTCAACGACTTCGCGCCCAACGTCGCCCTCAGCTACAACGTCAACGACGCCACGACGCTCAAGCTTTCGTACAACCGTCGCATCAACCGCCCCGGCATCTCCTACCTTGACCCGACGGTGGCCGAGGCGCCCAACTCGACAAGCTCGGGCAACCCCTATCTGCACAGCGCCACTCAGAATTCTATCCGACTCAACTACGGTCTTATCAAACCGAAGTTCAATGTCGACGCAAATGTAAGCTTCGATTTCTCCAACGACCAGATTTCGTCCCTTACATATTATATAGATGAGCACCGCTACTCGACATACGGCAACATCAACCGTTTCCGCAACGTCAACCTGTCGCTCTACATGCAGTGGTCGCCCTTCGAGAAAACGTCGATTATGATAAACTTCAACGGCGGCTACCAGCACTACAATTATCCCAAGGAAGGAAAGACTCTCAGCCGCTGGCGCCTCAACCCCTATGTGTACGTGCGGCAGAAGCTCCCCTGGAAGCTCACCCTCTCCGGCAACATGTACTACTGGACCGGCAGCATCGGCAGCATCTACTCCTATGTCGACAACGACGCACGCTCGATCGGCTACTCGTTCAACCTTCAGCGCGACTTCCTCAAGGAGGACAGACTCTCGGTGCGCATCGGTGTGCAGAATCCCTTCGGCCCCTCGACATCGACTTACCGAGACGTGAGCGTCAACACCGACTATCAGGGAAAGTCGACAAACTACGGCTTCCACCGCCGGAGTGTTAATTTCAGCGTGAGCTACCGATTCGGCTCGCTCATGGCATCTGTCAAGAAGACGGCGGCAAGCATCAACAACGACGACCTGTCCGGCCGCAAGAACTGATGGCACGGTAGGGTAGGGGAGTGGTTAGGCTCGCGAGAGCTTAAAAATCCCACTGGTTATCCGACCACGAAACGAATATTAAAATCTCACGGCATGTCAGAAATGCACATCTTTCTGATATGCCGTGAGTTATATTTAAAATAGTACTCTTCCTGCAAAATTTAATCTACACAGACGCGTGCTGTTGCGCATTACAAAGAAAAATAGTACCTTTGCGTTTTAAAACACACACCAATGACGCCCGCTTTTCAATGGATAGCATCGGGTGTTGAACGCCCAGAGCTTGATTATCAACAACTTGAGCAGTGGATTGCCCGGGTTGCGCAGTCGCACAACCGCACTGCATATCGTCTGAACTATATTTTCTGTGACGACGAGGAGATACTGAAGGTCAACCGGGAGTTCCTCCGGCATGACTACTACACTGATATCATCACTTTTGACAACTGCCTCGGCTCGATGCTCAGGGGTGACCTCTTCATCTCGCTTGACACCGTGCGCACCAATGCCGAAGGGCTTGGTGTCGACTATGACCGCGAGCTTAAGCGTGTCATCATCCACGGCGTCCTGCATCTGTGTGGCATAAACGACAAGGGTCCCGGCGAACGCGAAGTAATGGAAGCGCATGAGAACGATGCGCTCGCGATGCTGGACTCGCTTTAATCTTTTTTCTATAGGAATATGCGATTTGACTTCGATGTGATAGTTGTCGGCGCCGGACATGCCGGTTGCGAGGCCGCGCATGCCGCTGCCCGTATAGGTGCGCGCACGCTTCTTATCACTATGGATATGAACAAGATTGCGCAGATGAGCTGCAACCCGGCTGTCGGCGGCATCGCCAAAGGACAGATCGTGCGCGAGATTGACGCGCTCGGCGGTATGATGGGTATCATCACCGACCGCACGGCCATACAGTTCCGCATGCTCAACCGCAGCAAGGGTCCGGCCATGTGGAGCCCCCGCGCCCAGGCCGACCGCAACAAGTTCTCCACGATGTGGCGTGAGACCCTCGAGCAGACGCCCGGCCTCTCGATGTGGCAGGGCAATGTCGACAGCCTCGTCTTCGACGACGAGGGCCGCCTGGCGGGTGTACATACCGGCGAGGGCGCCACTTTCTACTCGAGCAACATAGTGCTCACCAACGGCACTTTCCTCAACGGACTCATGCACATCGGGCGTGTATCATTCGAGGGCGGTCGTATATCGGAGCCGGCCTCGCACGGCATCACCGAGCAGCTCCGCCGGCTCGGTTTCACCACCGACCGCATGAAGACCGGCACGCCCGTGCGACTTGACGGCCGCACCATCGACTTCTCAAAGACCGTGCCGCAGGAGGGCGACCCCGTGCGCCGCTTGTTCTCATACCTGCCCGGCACCGAGTCACCGCTGCGTCAGCGCGAGTGCAACATCGTCTATACAAGCGAGGCTACCTGCGACATTCTCCGCAAGGGACTTCCCGACTCGCCACTCTACAATGGACAGATTCAGAGTATCGGCCCGCGCTATTGCCCCTCGATAGAGACCAAGATAGTCACCTTCGCCGACAAGACCGAGCACCAGCTTTTCCTTGAGCCGGAAGGCGAGACCACGACCGAATACTACGTCAACGGCTTCTCGTCGTCGATGCCGATGGACATACAGATAGCCGCTCTCTCGACCATCCCTGCGCTCGCCGACGCTCAGCTCTACCGTGCGGGATATGCTATCGAATATGATTTCTTTGACCCCACGCAGCTCAAGCACACGCTCGAGACAAAGCTCGTCGACGGCCTCTATTTCGCCGGACAGATAAACGGCACCACAGGCTACGAAGAAGCAGCCGGCCAGGGTCTCGTGGCGGGCGCCAACGCAGCCCTGCGCGCGCTCGGCCGCGAACAGTTTACCCTCGGCCGCGACCGTGCATATATAGGTGTGCTTATCGACGACCTCGTCACCAAAGGCGTTGACGAACCTTACCGCATGTTCACATCCCGCGCCGAGTACCGCATACTGCTGCGACAGGACGACGCCGACATGCGACTGACTCCGCTGGCATATAGCCTCGGCCTTGCCGACGAGCATCGCCACAGCCTCCTCGAGCAGAAGCGCAGCATGCGCGACAGCCTCATCGAACTGGCGTCGCAGCTTACTGTCCGCCCGGCCGACGTCGACGCGCTGCTCGACAGCGTCGACAGCTCCCGCCTGAAGCAGGGCGTGAAGCTCCGCGACCTCATACAGCGCCCGCAGCTGACAGTAAAGCTGCTTGCCGACTGCATCGCGCCTCTCCGCGAACTCATCGCCACATTCCCTGAAGACCGCCGCGACGAGATAGTAGAAGCAGCCGAGATACTCATCAAATACGAGGGGTACATCGCGCGCGAGCAGCTGATAGCCGACAAGCTCAAGAGGCTTGAAGAAATACGACTCACCGCCGATATCGACTTCGATTCGCTCAAGTCAATCTCCACCGAAGGGCGGCAGAAACTGAAGCGGCATCAGCCGCCGACAATCGGAGCAGCCTCCCGCATCCCCGGCATTTCGCCCTCCGATGTCAACATCCTCCTTTTGTTACTCAATAGATAAAACCTGTTCCACGTGGAACAATTTCGTTGCAAAATTTAGAAAATCAATAACTTAAACAAGATACAATGGAATACATCAAATCACGAATTCGCGACGTTGTCGACTTCCCCTCCAAGGGCATACTCTTCAAGGACCTCACGACAGCCTTCAAGGATCCGCGTGCGCTTCACATCATCGGCTGGGATCTCTCGCAGCTCTACCGCGACAAAGGCGTGACCAAAGTCGTCGGCATCGAGTCGCGCGGCTTCATCGGCGGTTCTATTCTCGCCTTCGAGCTTGGCGCCGGTTTCGTGCCTGCCCGCAAGCCCGGCAAGCTCCCCGCCGACACCATCCGCATGGAGTACGCCAAGGAATACGGCACTGACGTCATCGAGATTCACCGCGACGCCATCGGTCCGGACGACATCGTTGTCCTCCACGACGACGTGCTTGCCACCGGCGGCACAATGGCGGCAGCCTACAAGCTCGTGAAGAGTCTCAACCCGAAGAAAATCTACATCAACTTCATCATCGAGCTCTCGGCGCTCGACGGCCGCAAGGCCCTGCCCGAGGATGCTGAAGTATCGTCGCTGATCGTATACTGATACGACGCGCGCCGACAGCAGGAATATCGCCGGCCTCCCGCCTTCGGGCAGGGTGCCGGCGATTTTTTTGCCGATATTGCGGCTATTGTATAGCGGAAATAGCGTTAATGATAATTTTTTAATGTTTTGCGACATATTTGCTTTGCAGTCATAAAATAAAAGCTTAACTTCGCAAAATCATTATCGACACTTCCCGCCTTGCAGAACTGACATAGACAAAACTATATATAATCCTAATACCAAAATGAGTTATCTTAAATTTGATAAGAATTTGCTCATCAATCTTGACCAGTCTTTGCCCAAGGAGATGCTTCGCACCAACCAGGCTGGCGCATACCACTGCACCACGCTTGTAGGATGCAACACCCGCAAGCAGCACGGTCTGTTGGTGATTCCTATCGAAAACATGGAGAACAAGCCTCATGTATTGCTGTCGACTCTCGACGAGACAGTCATACAGCACGGCGCGCCTTTCAACCTGGGAATACACCGCTATCAGGGCGGCGTCTACTCTCCTGCAGGGCACAAGTATATCCGTGAGTTCGACTGCGAAGATGTTCCCCGCATGACTTACCGTGTGGGTGGCGTGATTCTGACTAAAGAGAAAATCTTCATCAGCGAGGAGAACCGCATCCTCATCCGCTACACACTCGTCGATGCTCACTCGGCAACGACTCTTCGCTTCAAGCCCTTCCTCGCATTCCGCGAGAGCAACAGTCTCTGCGTGGCAAACGACGCCATCAACCGCGCCATCGAGCAGGTGCCCAACGGTGTGGCGACATGCCTCTATGACGGTTTCCCCACTCTCTACATGCAGTTCAGCCGCAAGGCCGAGTGGGTCGACGAGCCCAACTGGTACAACGGCATCGAGTATGTCAAAGACCTCGAGCGCGGCGTGCCTTACTGCGAGGACCTCTGGGTGCCCGGCTACTTCGAAGTGCCTATCAAGAAAGGTGAGTCTATCATCTTCTCGGCCGGCGTAAGCGAAGTCAAGCCCCGCAGCCTGGCCAAGATGTACGAGGCCGAGATTGCAAGCCGCACTCCCCGCACATCGTTCTTCAACTGTCTTAAAAACTCCGCCAAGCAGTTCTATAGCCGCCGCGGCGACGGCATGTATCTCATCTCCGGTTTCCCCTGGGGTGTGGTTCTCGCCCGCAACACTTTCATGGCTCTCCCCGGCCTGACTCTCGGCATCGACCACCGCGCCGACTACGAGGCCATCATGGGCACAGCCCTCAAGGCTCTGATGCGATTCGTCGAGCACGGCGAGGTCTCCAAGGCCATCAAGGGCATCGAGCATCCCGACATCCCCCTGTGGGCGCTTTGGTCGATACAGCAGTACGCCAAGACTGTCGGCAATGATCCCGCGCGCGAACTTTATCTTAAGGAAGTGGCAGCGCTTGTCGACTATGTCCTCCGCGGCGGCCACCCCAACCTGTATGTCGACGCTCAGAGCGGTCTTATCTCGACCGACGGTCACGACCGCGCCGTATCGTGGATGAACTCCATGCTCGGCGGTGCTCCCGTCGTGCGCCGCACCGGCCGCCTCGTCGAGTTCAACGCACTCTGGTATAACGCCCTCATGTTTGCCGCATCGCTCGCCGAAGGCAGCGCCGAGTACGCCGAGCGCCGCGAGGCATGGCTCAGCGAGGCCGAGAAGATGAAGCAGCCCTTCATCGACACCTTCCTCAACGAGAGCGGTTATCTCTACGACTATGTCGACGGCACCTTCGCCGAGCCTTCGGTGCGCCCCAACATGGCCATCGCAATAGGCCTTGACTACTCGCCGCTCGACCGTCGCCAGCGCAAGAGCGTCCTCGACGTCGTCACCCGCGAGCTGCTTACGCCCAAGGGTCTGCGCACACTCTCGCCCAAGAGCTACGGATACCGTCCGAACTATCTCGGGTCGCCCGACGAGCGCGAGTTTGCTATGCACAACGGCCCCGCCCGCCCCTGGCTGATCGGTTTCTATGCCGACGCCTACCTGCGCGTGTTCGGCATGAGCGGCCTCGGATACATCGACCGCATGCTTATCGGCTTCGAAGACGAGATGACACAGGGATGTATAGGCTCACTCTCGCAGCTCTACGACGGCAACCCGCCCTTCTCCGGCCGCGGCGCCGTGTCGCACGCCACCAACGTGGCCGAGGTGCTCCGCACCTACAGAGCTGTCAAACGCCTGTATGCCACTCGCTAAAGACTTAATTCCCACAACTTTATAACTGATATCAAGATTTATGAAAGCATTAATGTTCGGTTGGGAATTTCCCCCTCATATCCTCGGAGGTCTCGGAACTGCAAGTTACGGCCTCACGCGAGGAATGTGGGAGTGCGGCGATATGGACATCACCTTCGTAATCCCCAAACCCTTCGGCGACGAGGACCGCAGCTTCGCTCACATCATAGGCACATCGCAGGTGCCCGTGGCATGGCGCGACGTCAGCCGCGACTATGTGGAAGCCCGCATCGGCAACGTGATTGATCCCGACCTCTATTTCCGTCTGAGAGACCATATCTACGCCGACTTCAACTATATGCGCACCAACGACCTTGGCTGCATCGAGTTCTCGGGAAAATATCCGTCCAACCTCCTTGAGGAAATCAACAACTACTCGATTACTGCCGGTGTCATAGCCCGCACAATCGACTTCGACATCATCCACAGCCACGACTGGCTGACATACCCCGCCGGCATCCACGCAAAGCAGGTGACCGGCAAACCCCTGGTGGTGCATGTACACGCCACCGAGTACGACCGCTCACGCGGCAAACCCAACCCTACTGTCTACGGCATCGAACGTGACGGCATGACACACGCCGACCATATCATAACCGTCAGCAACCTTACCCGCCAGACTGTCATCGACCACTACGGCATCGACCCTGCAAAGGTGACTACCGTACACAACGCCGTCGTGCCCCTCAGCCAGGACCTCCTCGACATCGAGATGCCCCGCGCGACAAAAGAAAAAGTCGTGACATTCCTCGGCCGCATCACCATGCAGAAAGGTCCCGAATACTTCGTCGAGGCCGCTGCAAAAGTCCTGCGCAACTGTCACAACGTGCGCTTCGTCATGGCAGGCTCGGGCGACATGATGGACAAGATGATCGCTCTCGCCGCCGAGCGAGGCATCGCCGACCGCTTCCACTTCCCCGGCTTCCAGAAAGGACGTCAGGTATACGAGATGCTCAAGGCGAGCGACGTCTACATCATGCCTTCGGTATCGGAGCCTTTCGGCATCTCGCCCCTCGAGGCTATGCAGATGGGTGTGCCCTCGATAATCTCCAAGCAGAGCGGATGCGCCGAAATCCTCGACAACGTCATCAAGACAGACTACTGGGACATCGACGCTATGGCCGACGCCATACACGCCATCATATCCTACCCCGCGCTCTACAAGCAGATGCGTGAGGACGGTCTCCACGAAGTGGCCCAGATAACCTGGGACAAGGCAGGCCAAAAGGTAATCGACATCTATAACAAAGTACTCGGTCGTTAAACTACTACTACAAGCACCAACCAATGAAAGCAATCTGTTTTAATTTCGAAATACATCAGCCGTTCCGTCTCAAACGCTACCGTTTCTTCGACATCGGCAAGGACCACTACTACTTCGACGACTTCCTCAACGACGACATCGTCACCCGTGTGGCCCACAACTCTTATATCCCCGCATGCGAGACACTCCTCCGCATGATTGAGCAGAGCGAAGGCCGCTTCCGCGCCTCTATCGCCGTCTCGGGCGTGGCTATGGAGCAGTTCGAGCACTACGTGCCCGAGTTCGTCGACCTCCTCAAGCGCCTGGCCGACACAAAGTGCGTCGAGTTCGTCGCACAGCCCTTCAGCTACGGCCTCTCGTCGCTGATCGACCCCGAGGAGTTCGCCCTCCAGATCGCCAACACCTGCAGCATCCTCCGCTCGCGCTTCGGCGTCGAGCCCAAGGTTGTCCGCAACACCGAGCTTATCTACTTCGATGACCTCGCTCCCCAGCTCGTAGAGATGGGCTTCAAAGGCGTGCTCACCGAAGGCGCCAAGCACATCCTCGGCTGGAAGTCGCCCAACTACGTCTACGAGGCAATGTCGGCTCCCAAGCTCCGCATGCTGCTCCGCAACGCCAAGCTCAGCGACGACATCGCATTCCGCTTCGGCGACTCGTCGTGGCCCGAGTTCCCCCTCACTGCCGACAAGTACGTCGACTGGATTGCGTCCACTCCCGCCGAAGAGCAGATCATCAACATCTTCCTCAACATGGAGACGTTCGGTGACATGCACCCCGCCACAACAGGCATCTTCCAGTTCCTCGAGGCCCTTCCCCGCTTCGCTGCAGAGCGCGGCATAGAGTTCGTGACACCCTCCGAAGCCATCGCCAAAATCAAGCCCGTCGACCGCCTCTCTGTCGTGCACGCCATCTCCGGCGCCGGCGAGGAACGCGATACTTCGACATGGCTCGGCAACCGCCTCCAGAACGAAGCCTTCGAGAAACTCTTCAGCGTGGCCGAGCGCGTGCGCGAGTGCGACAACCGTGCCATCAAGCGAGACTTCCAGTACCTGCAGAGCTGCGACCACTTCTACTACATGGGCACCAAGCACGCCATCCCCTTCAGCCCCTACGAGACTCCCTTCGCCGCCTTCACAAACTACATGAACATCCTCGCCGACTTCCTCATGCGTGTCGAGGAGGAGTTCCCCACTCAGGTCGACAACGAAGAGCTCAACTCGCTCCTGCTCACAATCCGCAACCAGGGCAACGAGATCGAGACCCTCAACAAGGAACTCGAGTCGCTGCGCAAGAACGCCGAGCAGTACAACATCGAGCATAAGAAACGCGAAGAGGCTGCCGCTGCTGCCGCCGAGCCCGCTCCCAAAGCTAAGGCTGAAAAAGCCCCCAAGGCTCCCAAGGCCGAGAAAGCTGCGCCCAAAAAGTGCGGCCGCAAGAAAAAAGCTGAATAATACCGCTTAGCGAATATACGACTGAGGCCTTCGGAGTCTTCAACCATACCGTTGACGACATCCAGGGCCTCAGTCTGATTAATTGTAGCGTCAAACCGCGCGGCACACGCCGCTGTTTATAATTATAAACTCAAACTCTACAGCATTGTTACCCGAAAGATACGTCATTACAATAGGCCGCACATTCGGCAGCGGCGGCCGCGCACTCGGCCGCATCATCGCCGAGCGTCTCGGCATAGGCTTCTACGACAAGCAGCTCCTTGTCAAGGCTGCCGAGAAAGCAGGATACAACATCGAGTACTTCGAGAAAAACGACGAGCGCGCACCCCGCATCATGGGCGGCATCATACCGTTCTCGATGGGCTTCTATCCTATGTCGTGGATAGGCGACTCAGGCACATGCACCGACGGCATATACAAGGCCCAGTGCGACTTCATCCATGAGCTTGCCGCCACGGAGCCGTGTGTCATCGTAGGGCGCAGCGCCGACTATATCCTGCGCGACGTCGACAACGTGGTCAACATCTTCATCCACGCCCCCGTCGAGACATGCGCACAACGCATCGTCGAGCGCCACGACTGCGTGTCGGTCGACCAGGCCAAGACCCTCGCCGAGCGTACAAACAAGCTGCGCGCCAATTTCTACAACTTCTATACCGAGAAGCGCTGGGGCAATGCGGCAAGCTACGACCTGACATTCGATTCGTCGCTCCTGCCGCTCGAAGAAATAGCCGACCTTGTGATTGCCTATGTGAGGCGCCGCCTCGACAGATAAGGCCTATCTGCGCTTGCGACGGAGCCTGTTGCCGCGCGGGAACATACGCCGCACGTGCAGCATCAGATTCTCGACAGTAGTGTCGCCCACCACAAGCATCGTGGCGAGCACAATCAGCACGCCGCCGACAATCTCGCGCACCGTGATGCCCTGATGCAGCACAATCACGCTGAGGACGACTGCCGACACTGGCTCGAGCGAGCCGAGGATGGCGGTCGGAGTAGGCCCGATA